>JAYEOC010000108.1:0-26837 GCA_034722635.1 Methanobacteriota archaeon | reverse complement strand
GCACTAACAGAAGCAGTAAAAGATAGGGCAATGCCAAAAAACACTACCAAAAACAAATTTTAAATGTTAATTGATGATAATGCGGTTTAAATGTTTTACCGATTTATGGGCAGTTTATGGGCAGTTTTGTTCTATCTTAATATTTATCTTTAGAATAGTTCCTCCTTTGGTTATCGCTTTTACCATACCGTCCATCATACCAGAAGGCGCGACAATGTCCGCACCCGCTTCCGCGTGACTAACCGCTATTTTACCCAGTATCGTAAGTGTGGGATCGTTGAGCACAATAGCAGCACTGACTTTATGCCGACTTCTGAGACTTCTTTCAACGCGCGCTCTATCAAGAACCGGTACTGCCCCGGCATTGATTCAATCGGCGCTTCATCTGCTATGTTCTCATCAATAAACAACGGTAGAATCAGGTCGTCTGTAGAAAGCCGTGTTCTTGTATCAGCTTTAACGTTCGTAAACGTCTCATTCTAACTGCGGGATACATTTCGTTCGAATACTACTAACCGTCTCTTAAAACAAAAGCTTTAAAAACAAAAAAGAAATAGGAACTGCCGGTAAGCTCCGGCAGCCACGCTCCAAATTACTACTTATAAACTCTCTACACCGAAAGATTCCAGCAACACATCGGTATTTATCTTACCGCTTGTAAAAGTTTTGCCGCTATTTATCTCGTTTACTGTGACCTCCGCAGGTGCAAACATACCCGCATCTACTTTGTAGAAGTCGAATCCCGCTTCCTTAAACGTCTTGTAGAACGGCTGTCCGTAATCTTTGGATGTATGCGAAGGCACTTTCTTCACGTAGTCCTTCAGCTCTTCCACATTATCATAGTCTATGGTATAAGACATGCGACCACAGTAGATGATACAGTCGTTGGTCGAGCCCATGCACTCCACATCATTACCCACAATAGGCGAGATTGGTATAATACCATACCCATGTGTTATGCTGTTTATATCAAATCCTATGGACTCGAATTTGTGGATACCCGTCTCTACCCCCCTTGCCGCTATCTGCACAGAACCGGCGATCGAAGCGGTTGGTGCGACTACGATATACAGGTCTTCCGAGTCCACCTTGCAATCAGCCGCTATCTTCGCGGTCACTTCTTCATCTGGTATCACACTACTTTCAAGAACCAATACCGCTTCGGGTGTATCATCCTCGTACCCTATCTTCTCATACAGTTCCTTTGGATTTAGGGAAAGAGCCCTTGCAGGTCCTGAACCCATACCAAAGAATTTCTTCACGCTTATACTCCACCCCGCAAATTGCGATGCCATACAGGCGATTATCGGATGGTCGGTGGTAAGCTCTATCGCGGGGCACGATAATGTTCCGAGGTCAAAAGTGCTGAATCGTATGTCCGCAAGGTCGGCCATGCATATCCTCGACACGTATAACCCAGCCTCAAATCCACCTGTTTCTTCCACTCCTGCATCTATTATCGTGGTCCCGTTATCCAGCTCCAAAATACCTACCTGGAGCTCCTCCGAATTGTCCATCATCTCCTCAAATACGTCTATTCCATACTCATTCACACTTATCATTACGTTCTCTCACCTTCGCTATTACAATACTCTGCCTCTATTTATAATGATCGGATTTTTCGTAAAGAGAAAAGCATAAAGACCAAATACTTTATGATGTGCCCGGTCTTATGAGTAATATAGCAATGCCCAAAACGGTAGTTGCCGGTATAGAACGCTCAACTGGGCTTTTTTGCGGGGTCGGAGAGTGAAAGATGACAGAAGAAGCAAAAGCAACGCATACTTTGAAATTCATGCACTGGAAAATGGTCATGGTCTATTTAATTGTAATTCTATGTTTTACTATCGTATTGGCAACGGCAATAGGTCCTGTTTATGTCTCGCCGCTGGAAATAGTCTCTTTGATATGGTACAAACTTCAGCTCGGCGAAGCGCCTTCTTCCGTGACTGACATAATAATCTTTGATATTCGACTGCCACGGATATTCCTGGCGATAATGGTCGGTGCAGCACTGGCAACCGCGGGAACTACATTGCAGGGGCTATTCAAAAATCCCATGGCTGACCCCTACATAATCGGTATTTCATCAGGCGCTGCAGTTGGCGCTGCTATTTCTATTGCGTTTCTACAGCAGTTCCTCTCGATTTACACCACGCCGTTCCTGGCTTTTTTCGGCGCCGTGTTCGCCACTTTCCTTGTCTATAACCTTGCAAAAGTAGGCGGAAGAATACCGATAGACACATTGCTGCTCACGGGGATAGCAGTTTCGTTATTCTTAGGCGCTATATTATTCCTCATCATGGCGATCGCGGGCAAATCATTACACAACATCTTCTTCTGGTTGATGGGCGGTTTCTGGCTCGCTAACTGGACACAGGTGAAAATAACGCTTTTGCCTGTTAGCGTCTGCTTCGTCCTGATTTACATCTTTGCAAAGGACCTGAACGCAATGCTGCTTGGCGAGGAATCCGCGCAGACATTGGGGATTAACGTAGAAGGCGTAAAGAGAATACTTTTGGTGCTCTCAGCATTCATAACAGCAGCCGCGGTCGCCTTCGCAGGCACTATTGGCTTTGTCGGCCTGATAATACCGCACATCACGCGAATGATCGTGGGACCGGATCACCGCATACTTTTTCCCGCTTCCGCATTGGTAGGCGGTATCTTTCTTGTCTGGACGGACGCATTGGCACGGTTATTAGGCGAGTTACCGGTTGGCATAATCACAGCATTCTTCGGTGCACCGTTCTTCATCTATCTACTCAGAAAACGTAAAACCGGGCAATATTACGGGTAACCGTACAAAATAGGTTGTTAAACGCACTCGGCGGCGCCACGACACATGAAAAAAAGCGCAACATGTTCCGGTAACGAAGCGGTTTCGCCTTCTTCTAGCTTATAGCTCTCGCCTTTCAGCTTTATCGCGGCGCTACGAACCATCTGTACTTCCACGGGCGAATCGCCGAAGACAACCGCATCTTCTAAAGGGTCGAACTCATCAAAAGTTGCTAGTTTTAACGGTTTTACTACAAAACTCGATTTGCCATGCAGCGAGGTCGGCAGCCGGATAAGCCGTTTTATGTCTGCAGTCACGGGTTCATCAGGTTTATCCGCTGATTTTACTCGTACTGTCTTTGTTACTGCCCCTGTTATTTTATCCCATCTAATGGACTTAGCGAACTGAGGTATTTCGCCTTGTTCTATCCGTTCCATCACGGTCTCATCTCGGGCAATCCTGATTATCTCTTCCGCTTTCCTTCGCTCTTTCACTCCTGCACGGTTTACTACCTGGATAGCCTCTTTCTCTTCCATTGCCGCTATTTCGTGCAGGAACTCTATCAGCCCTTTTAGTAGTAGTTTTCCCCAGCCATCACGAGTAAACTTCAAATCTTCTTTCTCTACCGTGCCACTACCTTTCAGGAAACTATCCATATCGAGCCCCGTAGCCGTGATATAATCAACTATTTCACGCCGTTCTCGACTGCCAAGCTTTCGTACCTCTTGCTTCAGTATATGTATGTGATAGCCCCTTGACCCCGAGAATATAAGCTCGAGCTCGTCTTCTTGGAATCCGAAATCGTTAAGCAGAAAGTCAATCAATTTTACTGTCTCTTTTTTCACAAGTACCAGCAGGTCCTCATAAGAATAGTCCGGAAGCTCGGATTCATCCACCACGTGGTCGGCATCGAGGTCAAAGATCAAATCCGCACCGATCCAGTCTTTGCTTGCCATATTCGGGCCCGCGGGATATTTATAAATCGCAGCGGAATGGTAGGCATGAGCCGGTGCATGCTCCTTGAGGTAATTCACTAAGTCAACATCTGTGTTAAAGGATTTGTGCCGCCTCATCACGAGTTTCGCAGGGTAAGACGGGTCAAAATGAACGAATGCCAGTTCCCGCATCCTTAAATCCGACAGGAGTTCTATCTGCGCAGTTCTGTAATAATCCCTGTATTTGCCCCGTACAAACCTTTTCGTCTTTTCGTTCATATTTCGTGAAACACCACCATAGAATACATCCCTTATTTGGGAAAACCACAATTACGTATGTCTAAGCTCACGCCAGAGCCTTAAAATTTGTGTACCCATCTCTATTACATCTCTCTTCAAATCCACTTTTGTTTGGTTGTCACATCGCCATCTCACGGGAAACTCTTTTACCCGGTATCCTTCCCTTTGTGCTCTCACCAGTATCTCAGTATCCCAGAACCAGTGATTGTCCTTTACAGTATCCAGAATAGCGATTAACGACTCCCTTTTGAATGCTTTAAAGCCGCATTGATGATCTTTTAGCTCGGACTTTAGTAAATGCCGTGTCATGAAATTGAAGCCCTTGCTCGCGACCAATCGTGTAAAAGACCGTTTCACATCGCTATCTTTTAACATTCGGGAGCCCGTTGCGATGTCGTAACCTTCTCGTATTGATTCAATCAACTCGTCGAGGTGTTTCAAGTCGGTTGCAAGGTCAACATCAATGTACGCGACAATTTCACCTTTTGATGACTTAAACGCACGATTTAACGCTTTGCCGCGACCTAACCTCTCGTTACTGTGCAGATGCGTCACATAAGTAAATTCTTTTGCCAGTTCGTCTGCGGTATTGCTGGTACCATCAGTTGAGCCGTCTTCCGCGATGATAATCTCGAACGAAGTGCTCATTTTTTGTAACGCATCCGCTACTTGCCTAACTGTATCTCTTAACCTTTCTGCTTCGTTGTATGCTGGTAAAACAAGAGAAACTTCGATCATTTTAGCGTTGTAACATTGAAACAGTCATGAATCGTTATTATTTATTCTTGTTCACTATCGGGTTAAACTTATTGTTTTATTACGCAGATGTACCCTCTTCCTCTATCTCCTTTGCTATACCTCTATCAGCAATAAGTTTCTTGAATTCTACCGTAGTAAGCCCGGCGAGTTCAGCCGATTTTGCTAACGATGATTCATTTGTCCTGTACCGTTCCAAAGCAAGTTCAACCCTTATTCGCGTACACATATTCATGTCCCATACATTTTATAATAACCCATACAGTCCGATAATATCGGAACTAAATCCAAGCCTCTTATCCTGCCCAATCCACCGGAAGCAACGGCAATCTCGTCATAAGAATCTACTTTATCTCTTCTAACGCCCGCACCATTCATGACAATGGGTGTAGGGTCGCTACTATGCCGTTTTAGTGACACCGGCGTGCTATGATCCGCAGTAATGACGATATACGCATCAGTCTCTTTTAGCCTGCTCATAAACTCGCTATCTATTCGTGAAATCATCTCGCGCTTACCTTCAAAGTCGCCGTCATGTCCAAAGCTATCTGTCGCTTTTATATGCGCGAACACAAAATCGTAGTGTTCCAGTGCATGCAATGTCGCTTCTGCCTTAGTCTTCAAATTCGTATCGGATTTGCCGGTTGCACCCTCAACTGGAATGACATCCATCCCGACATACTTTGCAACTCCCTTATAGAGCGAAGCACCAGCCACGCAGGCAGTACTAAATCCTTGCCTTTCGCTCATCGGCGGCACTTGCCTGTAACTACCCGCACCTCTTAGAAGTATAATATTCGCAGGTAGTTCTCCGTTCCGTCTTCTATCTTCATTCTCCGGATGATGGTTCAGGAGTTCATAACTCTTCCGTACAAATTCATTCACAATTTTTGCGGTCTTCTTCGCGGCATCGGTATCCTTAAGCGGTTTACATTCTGCTACAATGCTTCCCGCCACATGTGAGTCCACATTCGATACGTCGCGAGAAAGATTTGAGCCTGTCATCACAAGCGCGTCTCGGTGCTCCGTGGTATTTTCCAGAGATATCCGGACATCATCTATTTCAAGCCCGTTCAACAGTTTTGCCATGGCTTTACTACCTTTCCTTCCTGCCCGTCTGTCTAAGACCCGCAAATCATCATCTACAGTCGCAAAATTCGCTCGAAACGCTACATCACCTTTGTTTAGTGACATATCGGCACCGAGCACTTCAAACACGCCCCTACCGGGATAAAACTCGTAGGGATCGTACCCAAAGAGGGCAAGATGTGCGGTATCACTTCCTGGTACTATCCCGGGGGCTATTACGGTCACCAAGCCATTTATACCCGCTTCGCTTATGGCATCCAGATTGGGCGTATCCGCAGCTTGCAACGGTGTCTTCCCTTCGACCGTGGGGCGGTCTCCAAGGCCATCACATACTACCAATACCGCTTTACCATAGCTTGTTCTTTCGCTCATCTTTTCGCCTTGAACAATGTATTCCCTGTTTATGCTTATGCGGATAAGAATTGAATGCTAACTATATCTATTTGTTAAGGTTTAAAAAACCGTTCATTCAAAAAAGCATTTACCAAAGAAATATATGTGCCTGTAATCTAACATCCATTTAGATGATTTAAGCTATGAAAATACAAGAAGGTTTGTACTGGTATAAGGAGCGAGGTGTGCTCGATGCGAACACGTACGTGATAAAGGCGGATATTACGGTTATTGTAGATCCGGGTCGGGAAAAGTATCTCGCGCGGCTGCTTGAAGAGCTGCAATCAGATGGTTTTGACCCCGAAAGTATTGATTCTATACTGATTACGCATCTTCATCCTGACCACTGTGACGCAACAGCAGCGTTCAAGGATATTTCAGGCGCAAAAGTTGCGTTGCATTCAGTACAGTTGGAATATCTTGACGTTATGATAAAAGAAGCTTCGCGGTTCCTGGGCATTAGCAAATCAAGTAAATTCGAGGCGGATATTGTGTTTGATGATGTGCTGAGCCTTGGAAACAAAGAGTTGAGCATATTACCTACACCGGGGCATTCTCCGGATAGTATATGCCTTTACGCCGCAGATGAAAAAGTGTTGTTCTGCGGTGATTTAATGTTTGAGAAAAGTATTGGACGGGATGACTTACCTTTTGGTGATGGTAAAGAGCTGATTAGGTCTATTAATAGGATGTCTGCACTGGATGTGGAACTTTTACTGCCCGGGCATGGAGCCTTCATAAGCGGTAAAAGCAATGTCAAACGGAATTATGAATTCATAGCGTCCTATTTCCAGCTTCTTTGACTTGTGCTTTTCGCTGTACTTCCAAAGGTGGTGGTTCCGAAAGGGAATTGTTTAGAAAAATATACTTTAGTATTGGAGCGAAAGAAATATGAGCGAATCGAAAACGAAAAAGGTGCAGGATTTGAAGGTGGGTGATTCAGTTGATACTACTTTTCTCGTGCTGGAGAAGGAGCTAAAGGGATTTGTGACGAGGGAAGGCTACTACCTGCAAGCGAAATTCGGGGATAACTCGGGCAGTATATGGGCGAAATGCTGGGAGCGAGCAGAAGAAGCGGCTGCTTTGTTCGACCCCGGCGATATTATCCGCATAAAGGGTATGGTAGAATCATTTAAAGGTCGTTTACAGTTGATCTTCGAGCTACCGGGAATTGTAAAAAACACCGAAAACGAAAGCGTATCCGAGTATCTACCCCGGGCATCGAAGAACACGAATCGGTTATTTGCAGAAATAGAAAAAACCGCGGCGGGTATGACGAATGATTATCTTAAGCAATTGGTCTTTTCGTTCCTACGTGACCCTGCATTCGTGGAATCATTTAAAACTGCGCCAGCCGCTAAAGTACATCACCATAATTATATCGGCGGGTTGTTAGAACATACGCACACGGTTGTGATGCTATGCAGAACCATCATCCGGCAGTACCCCGAGCTTGACCGTGATTTGTTGCTTACTGGTGCCATTCTGCACGACATAGGGAAGACAAAAGTGTATGAATATGCGTTCCGAATAGACGTAACCGCGGAAGGCGGTCTTATGGACCATATTGTCCTTGGCTATCGCATGGTGGAGGGAAAAATAACTGCGATTACGGGTTTCCCGCGGGAACTCAAGCTTAGATTGCTACATCTCATTCTGAGTCATCACAACTTCGGTGAATGGGGTTCGCCGGTGAAACCCATGTTCGCAGAGGCACAGGCATTGTGTTATGCCGACTTGCTTGACGCTCAGCTCAAGGAATTCCTACAACTGCAGAAGCAAGAGGAAGCGAAAGGAAAAGAGGGTATATGGAGCGATTACAACCGTGGAATAAAACGGTTCTTTTATATTGGTAAGACACCTAAAGAATAGAGTAGGACAAGATAGTATGGTAATACGCATCGGTGGCAGCGGTATCTACACAGATAGCATGTTAAAGCTAATAAAACTGCCGGATCTACTCTCTGTCTGTAATGCCTTGTTCGGATTCGCAGCCATATTACTTGTGCTTGAAGGCGGAAGTACAAGGGCACAGAAAACGGCACTCGTGTTTATCTTAGTAGCAACGGTAATTGACGGCTTAGATGGCTTCGTGGCGAGAACTGTGGAGTCTTCGCCCATAGGCCGGTATCTCGATTCGCTTGCCGATATGGTTTCTTTTGGTGTTGCACCAGCAGTTGTTGCCTTTGTAGTCATAAAAAGCTTTTCCTCGGTGACACTGACATATCCACAGGTGGTGGTTGTATCTGCGTTCTGTGGTGCGTATATGATCTGTGGGATGTTACGGCTTGCGCGATACGATGCAAAAATATCGCAGCAAAACGTGTTTGTGGGATTACCAATTACGGGCAGTGCGATTTTGTTAGCTTCTTTTATGCTACTGGCTGTCGAACTGGCAATCCCTGGCTGTGCCTATATCCTGGTGATTTTAATGGGCATTTTATGCCTTTTTATGATCAGCCGGATACAGTACAGGAAATTAAAGAACAGTTGGTTAGTAATAATATCGCTAATCCTTTTTTCCGCGTTGTTCTTCCTTTATGCTGTCTCTCTGTCGTTGTTTGTATATCCGGCAGCTATTATTGTTGTGTTAACTGCGCTTTATATCGGCAGTCAGGTTATGCACTATTTGTTGAACCGGGAATGATTAATTGATGCCTGACTGTATGCGATTTGATTCTCTATTCCACAACATGCAATGAGAGGCCCAGCCACGTAGCAGAATGTGTAAGCATACCACTTGATACGACATCAACGCCCGTAGCTGCAAACTCCTGTATATTATCTAGTGTTATCTCACCCGAAGCTTCTAAAATCACACCGTCTCGGAAGCCTTTCTCCGTCAGCATACGCACACACTCTTTCACTTCTCTGGATTTCATGTTATCCAGCATGATTATGTCCACGTTCAATTCCGCCGCCCTGAGCGCATCTTCCAGGCTTTCTACTTCCACTTCGATCTTCCGTGTGAAGCTAACCTTCGCTTTTGCCTTCTTTATCGCGTTCTCCAGGCCCATCAGCATTATATGATTATCTTTTATTAGTACCGTTTCGTATAGCCCGAATCTGTGCGGGTCACCGCCCCCGACAGTTATCGCTTTCTTCTCGTATTTCCGAAACCCCGGTGTCGTCTTCCGCGTACCTGCCACTTTTATCGCTGCATTTACGTGTCTTGCATCGTTTACAAACCTGCTTGTTAAAGTAGCAATGCCACTCATTCGACCCATGAAATTTAGCACCAACCGTTCCACCTTCAATATCTTCGCTCCTGCGCCCCACACAGTCAAAATAGTATCGTCACGCTTTATTCGATCCCCCTCTTCAAATTCCGAGGAATAATTAACATTCTGATAGTCACATATCTGTTTTGCCTCGTCCAAACCTGCAAGGACGCCTTCTGCTCGCACCGTTATCTCCGCTTTACATTCAGTATATGGCACTATATCCTCGTAATCCTCATGCCCTACATCCTCTTCCAGAAAACTTTCTATCTCTCTTAGCAGCATTTGCAAACTCCACTCTTGGAAAGTAATGATTGATTTATCAAAAACATTCGTTCACGAAAAAAAATGCAGTACCAAAGAATAACTTTACTTACCACAATCTACCTTTTTGTAATAGATGGAAAAAATAAGAGTGGGTGTAATTGGCTGCGGTGCTATCGGCAGCGAGATATGCAAGGCGGTAGATGGGGATGACATGGCGATGGAACTGATTTTTTTGATTGATAACCATCCCGAGAATATAGAACGCCTGTATGCAAGCCTGAAGAAGAAGCCTGCGATAACCAAATCTGATAGCCACGGGCTGGCAGCGATTTTAAAGGATGTGGATCTGGTAATAGAGTGTGCATCGCAAGATGCGGTTCGTGAGTTTGTGATACCCGCATTGAGGTCGGGTAAGGATGTAATGATACTGAGCGTTGGTGCATTGCTCTGTATTGAAGGCCTTTATGAGGAGATAGAACGCATCGCGAAGGAGAAAAGCTGTAAGGTCTATATCCCCTCCGGTGCGGTAGCGGGACTGGACGGCATAAAATCAGGGGCTATGGCGGGGATAGACTCGATAGAGTTGACGACAATAAAACCGCCACGTGGTTTTGAAGGAAATGAGTACGTAAAAGCAAAAGGACTAGATTTGTCTTCTTTAGAGCGAGCGGAAACGTTGTTCGTGGGTAACGCGAAGGAAGCGGTGAAATATTTCCCCGAGAACGTGAATGTAGCTGCTGCTTTAAGCCTTGCTGGTATAGGATCAAAAGCAACGAGAGTGAAGATAGTTGCGGATCCAACGGCAAGGAAGAACGTGCATGAAGTAAAAGTGCAGGGCGAATTCGGGAAACTGTTCGTGCGGGTGGAAAACGTCCCGTCTGCTACGAATCCGAAGACGAGCTATTTAGCCGCTCTTTCCGCGATCGCAACGCTGAAGAGGATCTCATATCCAATAAGGGTTGGGACATAGTTGGGTGTAAATATGGCAATGGATAAAAGTGAGTTGATAACTAATTTTTTTGAACTGGATGAGACAGATGAGAGTGCAGTGAAAGCCTGGGGCTTTTTCATTGATCTACAACGAGCGGCATCCGAGGAAACCGCCGGACGTCTCAGTAGAAGAGATCGGGATAACGTGCAACGGATTTTTAATCGGTATATGAATAAGAACAAAATGATTATGCGGAACGAAGATAATGGGTTGAAAGCACATGAGTTGGCAATAACCAAAGCGGGCGTGGACGAAGAAGAAGAACTAAAAATCGTTCACAGCTTTGATGTCTGGTTGCTGGCAGATTTTGAAGATGTATGCACCGTATTGGTGGCGGACGAACCAAAGAATGCCGATGGTTTCCCCGATGTAATATTAAAGTTTCTGGATGACTCAGGAGTACACAAGTGGCTGAAAGAGAGATTAATAGAAAAAAACAAGGACGCAGGTGAGAGACTTCTAAAAGCCATTCTTGAAGATAACCCGGCAGAGCTTACAGCTCATTCTTTACTCGTGGACTTTTATGAACGTGAAAGTATGTTTTTTGAAGCCGAAGTGGAATTCCGGCGGATGCTCGACACGACCAATGATAAACTAGTGTGGGCGAACTACGGCTACTTCTTAGAGTTGCAGGGTAGATATGAAGATGCGTTTGTGGCGTTACAAACTGCTATGAAGATATGCGAGCGTGCAGGAGAAGACGTGGCTGATGTTTTTCTGGAAGAAATGAAGCGCAATATAAGCAGAATGGAGCGGATGAAGGACCTGACGGGTGAAGATGCGAGGGCAGTGAGGGTTTATCAAGAAGCCATGCGGTTGCTAGGAGACATAAATGTATATGCCGAGAAGAACCTGGACACAGAGATAACGAAAGCGCGGGCGGAATACCTGAAAGAGAAGAACCAGACGGAGATCAAATACGAGGACAGTTACGAGTTTATGAACTGGTTCTTGTTCCAGCGGGAACTGCCGAATGGAAAAGTACCGGGGATTGTGTATGCCGAGGAGAAAGGACTCAGCGACACGACAAGAGACCGGTTGAAAGGGCTTGGCAGTCCGGTAGAAAGTTTTTTTGAGATTGTTGCTGTGGACAATGCCACATTCAAACTCAAGGTTAAAGATATGGCAACAGATAAGGAATACGAGCTGGTAGAAGCATATTCATCGGTGGCAGTGGGGCAGACGTTCTCCCGGTATATCTACCCCTGGGGCGACTTATACTTTACGGCTGGCACTCTGATGCTGCATACCGATGATTACAGCGAGACGTTAAAACACCTTATTGAAGAGGCAAAAGCCGGAAAAATGTTGAAAGATGCGAAGGAAAAGTTAAAAGCGACACACGATGCGTTCATCACCTATTTTGAGGTTGCGGTCCCTACATTCAAGTCAAAGGCGAAATGTGAAAAGGCGTTTAACAAGTTCTATGAATGGATGTTATTCGAATATGTAAGCGAAGAGGACGGGAAAACGTTTGCTGAGATACATGAAGAGACACATGGACAAAAACTCGAACCGGATAAAGTAAATTTACCGGACACATTTGCGGGTGTGAATGATATTGCTCTGTTGTGTGACTCCGAGTACGGCATCGCTGCCGTGCGGTATTATACACTTTTGAAGAGCGTATTTGAAACGGGCGCGGTTGATGAGCTAAGAGCTAAGGTTGAAGATCCGAAAGAGCTTTTGATCGGTGAAGAATCGTTTGTCGTACGTGGATTCGTGCATGGTAATGAGCGAACTGCGGTGAAGGTTTTTAATGAAGTATTTGAGGCGGGTTTGGATATTAACGCAAGTGAAGCGGAAATAATGGCTTTTTGGGAGACTGTGGGTGAATCATAATTAATCAATAGACTTATTGCGAAATGATGTAGAAAAGCCAGGAGAAGGGCTATCCGTAAAAAGGAGGCAATACGCACGGTGCAATGGACGCCTTAGAATGCTGTATTTTATATGATTTTATATCGCAACAAGTCTAATATAAAATGCACATGTATGCACGGGCAAATGGCTTGAAAAATAAGAGAGCTTACGCTAAACAGACCTATCGCACCACTGCATAATCCCGGTATTCGCCTGCTACGGATGTGGTTTAAACCGGAACAACTCTTCTAATGTCCAGACGTGACCCGAGAGGTTAGCAGCCATTGCAGGAGTTCTTTGTTTCCAACGCCGTCAACCATCCGCAATTTCGGTTTTTAGTGCACTGTGGGGTTTAACGAGGTTGAACCATGCAAAGAACAGGCACAAACGCATTATCAGCGGGTCTACACGCTTAGAGAAATCGATTGTCTTCCTGATCAGTCTACTCACACCATTCCTGACGGTGGGATTGTTCCGTTCTATGTAAGACGTGTTAATGGTGTTTCCTGCCAATTTTAGTGCGCTGAGCACTTCTTCCTCGTTTCCAAATACAACCCTCTGCCATAGTGTTCCTTTAGCCTTATATTCCCCTTCCCTTTCTTTCCGTAATCTGGACATTTTGTAATGCAGGGTATATATACTTTTCTGCAAAATTGGGACACGACCTCATTCTGAAGATAGTTTGGAAATGGAACAGCCATTTGATGCCAAAAACGGCTAAAAATAACAGTTGCCGGATGTTTTTTTTTGCTTTACTATTCTTCCTTCTTGTGCATACCCAGGTGGATAAAAATACCCAGTGCAACTATAACACTTGCAATTCCCACGCCCACATAGAGTATATCTATACCTAATTCTGCTGCTGTGTCGCATCCGAGAATCAACTCTATGAAGGCGACACCTGAGATTGATATGATCATCGCCAGTAAACTCGCCTTCAATTTCCCCAGGTCTTCCGTTTTTAACTCCGTAGAGCAAGCAAGGTTCATGACCGTCTGTCCCACGAGGACAAAAGTGAGTGTGATTAAATAGTATTCGGCACATTGAACAAATACAGCAATTGCAGTTCTTTCGCCGCCCTGCATCAAGTAGTATATTAGCTCATAGCAAGAATAAACAATGGCTATCGAACCCAATAAAATGAATAAGGCGCCAGCTATTATTACTGGACATATTTGAGGTACGAAAAGAATGGTGGACCTGAAAGGAAAGAGGATTTTGATGGTTGTGGCGCCCACTAATTTCCGGGACGAGGAGCTGCAGGAACCGCAGGCGATTTTAGCCGTTCGGGGGCAGAGGTAACAATCGCCTCGAAGAGTGTTTTGCGAGCGACAGGTATGTTTGATGCGACAGTAGAGGTGGATAAGAAGAAAGGTGCTATATTTACGGGTGCTGCTGTGGAACGAGACGGTTAAATCATTACGGGTAGTGGTCCGGACGCAGCCGAAGAATTTGGCAATGCCGTGGCTTCTGCTATTGTATGAACTGGATTAGGGCAACCCGAATTTGTGTGTTGTAGCCGCTCTTCAACTACAAGAAAACTACATGAAAGCATATTTTTTATGGTATATGAAGTATATTTTTTGCCACCGAGTACACCGAGAGCACCGAGTATCTTTCCGCTGCTCTGTGGTCTCTGTGGCTATCATTTTCGATTTTCTTTCCTGTTCAACCCGTAAAAACTTAATCATCAGGACAGTAGCGTCTGTGTAAATCTATGAAATCTGTGTCCACGGCATTTATCAAACTGGGTGAATTTACTGGGAGTGCCCTAATGACGTTTAATACGCGCAGTAAATGTCACAAGCACACCGAAATCCGCATGGTGTTGTGCCATCGCAACAACTCTCCACCTTCCCACACACGCTTTCCCTTATCATCACATTTTTTTATAACATATCACTAAAAAAAATTGCACATATTCGCTAAAAAACTATAGCCATTCGGAACCTTTTTTAGTGCCTTTTCAACTATATAGCTTTACCAAAAGGTAACAAAAAAGGAGACAAAAAAAATGGAATATGAAAATGTGCTAAACATGAACATAGCGATAGAGGATGTATCGGGAATAATTGGTCCTGTTAGAGACGGTACTTATGGCTGCACTATTGACTCGGAGCGATTTATGCTGGACATACTACTATCAATAGACGAGTTAGTGCGGAAATCCGCGGGAATTAAGATAGAAGAGGTAACGCAGCAAGCGGTAAACGGCAATATCGTGGTGGATCTCGCGATAGCGGCAGAAAGAACTGGTAAGGGTCCTGTACCGGCCGGGTCTTCTGAAAGAGTACACGCTGCGGAACACTTAGTTCTGGACATACTACTATCAATAGACGAGTTAGTACACGAATCAGAGGGACTCAGGATACAGGACAGAATGCAGAAGAAGATACGCGGTAAACTCGTGGCTGGCGTACAAGTAGTAGCAGAAGAGATAGAACCGGCAGAAGCGGTCTTCGAGGATGAGTTTATGGCGACAGACATGATGCCCGATCCTTTACTTGCGGGGTATGTATATTAGCATAAAAATATAGCGCGTCTATTATGGGTGATGTAGGAGTAATTGCAGATATGAATTTAGCCCTGCACATTCATATCCGCATCGTTCTGTACTACGAGCGACCGAAAAGCTTTTATGTGAAGACCACCTTCTCGTGTAAATAGCTTAGCACATGACGCCCAATAAGTATAAAGATGCACTTTATCTGTGGCATGAATCAGAAGCACACAAAGCCGATATGGCAAGCACACGCGAGAATATACACAGCCATCCAGTTATATTTTTTGCTTTTATTAGCATCGCACTTATTATTAGCCTCTCCGTCTTTATCCCGGTAGCGAATGCACAGGAGGAGCAGACGAGACGAGTGCTCGTGCTGAATTCGTATAACAAAGGTTTTGTTCAGACGGACAATATTGTAAAAGGGATAGAATCAATCATAAAACCCGAAGAAAACAACATTGAGCTTAGGATAGAATATATGGATTCTAAAGCCACAAAATATGATAGTCAGTACAAAGAGAAATTATATGACTTGTATAAGTATAAATACGGCAACCAAACATTTGATTTGATTATATCTTCCGATGATAACGCATTCAATTTTCTCCGTGAGTATCATAAAGATCTATTTCCAGGTACGCCAGTAGTGTTCTGCGGAGTAAATAATCTTGAAGCTCCTGCTCTTATAGATCCAGACGAATTTACAGGGATTATTGAGCTTCAATCGATAAAAGAAACAATAGACCTTGGTTTAAATTTGCATCCGGGGACTAAGCAAATAGTCTTTGTTGTTGACAACACACCTACGGGGGAATATCTCTGGGGTCAGATACAAGAGCTTTTCAAATATTACGAAGATGTCAGGATGACCCGTATAGATGAATGTTTATCCCTGGAGCAGATAGAGGATGAGGTAAGCAAATTATCCGATGATACCATAGTGCTTTTTGTGACATACAATCGCGATAAGTCGGGAAGGTATTACTCCTTCGAAGAAGCTGTCGCGCGCGTATCAAAAGCAAGTGCACGGCCAATGTATGGCTATTCTGTCCAGGTTTTGCCTTATGGTATCGTTGGTGGTAAACTGTTTGGCGGTTTTTATCATGGTCAGATCGCAGCAGAGATGGCAAAGCGCATCCTGATGGGGGAAAAGGTGCGGGACATTCCTGTTTTAACAGAACCACAAACCCAATATATGTTTGATTACGAGCAGTTGCAGCGGTGGGGTGTCAAGGTTTCCGACCTGCCCGAAGACAGTATCGTTGTCAACAAACCGCACTCGTTCTATGCAGAGAACAAAGCGCTGATTTGGGCTATAATTGCATTTATAATCCTGCAAACGTTGATCATCATCGGCCTTATTGTGAATATATCAAGGCGTAAGCGAGCGGAGAATACGCTGCGCGAGAGTGAGGATCGGTTTCGGACGATTTTCGATTCGATCAATGATGCGATATTTATCCAGGACATAGAGACCGGAGCAATCCTTAACGTCAACAACGCGGCGTGTGAGATGTACGGATATACCCGCGAGGAATTCAGCAGACTCGATGTGCAAACCATAAGCATGGGCGAAGTGCCGTACACCCAGGAAGAAGCCACCGAGTGGATGAATAAGGCCGCAGCAGGGAGGCCGCAGGTCTTTGAATGGATGGCTAAACACAAATCCGGACATCTGTTCTGGGAGGAACTAAGTATGAAGAGCGCAGTCGTTGGGGGGCGTGAACGTCTGCTGGTGGTTGCACGTGACATCAGCGAACGCAAGCATTTGGAGGAAAGGATGGCACATCTCAACCTTGTGCTACGTGCCATACGAAATGTTAATCAACTTATCACAAAGGAAAAAGATCGCAGCAGGCTGCTTCAAGGTGCTTGTAATAATCTAATCGAGACTCGCGGCTATCATAGCGCCTGGATAGCTCTATTGGATGACTCAGGAAGACTTGTAACCTCTGCCGAAGCAGGATTGGGGGAGTCATTTGAGCTTATGGTCACTCGACTGAAACAGGGAGAGTTGACCGAATGCGCTCAGAAGGCGCTTACACAATCAGAGGTTATAGTAATTGATGATCCGGTCTCCACCTGCACAGATTGTCCTCTCGTGGAATTGTATGAAGGCAGAAAGGCAATGACCATCCGGTTGGAACATGAGGGAAAGGGTTATGGTCTGCTTTCTGTTGCAGTCCCTGCAGAACTCGCTGTATATAAGGAAGAGCAAGGCTTGTTCAAAGAAGTAGCCGAAGATATTGCTTTTGCTATTCATGCCCTGGAACTGGATGAAGAGCGCAAACGTGCCGAAGAGGCGCTGCGCCAGAGCGTAACAGATCTGAAACATTCTAATGCCGAACTGGAGCAGTTTGCCTATGTCGCGTCTCATGACCTGCAGGAGCCTTTGCGTATGGTGTCAAGCTATGTACAGCTTCTTGAGAGGCGCTACAAAGGCAAACTCGATTCTGACGCGGACGAGTTCATAGGTTATGCTGTGGATGGCGCGAATCGAATGCAAACGCTGATCCATGACTTGCTGGCATTTTCGCGTGTGGGTACACACGGCAAACCATTCGAGCCGACAGACTGCGAAGCTGTCCTTGAGCAGGTGCTTACCAATTTGAAAGTGGCGATCGAAGAGAGCGGCGCGGTGGTGACCCACGATGCACTGCCGACCGTAATAGCAGACGCTTCACAACTGGTTCAGTTGTTTCAGAACCTGGTAAGTAATGCCATTAAGTTCCGTAGCGAAGAGCCTCTGCATATTCACATCTCGGCAGAGCAAAAAGCGGATGAATGGGTCTTTTCGGTTGCCGATAACGGCATCGGGATCGAGCCGGAATTCTTCGACCGCATCTTTGTGATATTCCAGCGGCTGCATGGCAGGGGCGAGTATTCGGGTACAGGCATCGGGCTTGCGGTATGCAAGAAGATCGTGGAGCAGCACGGCGGACGGATCTGGGTGGAGTCAGAACACGGGAAAGGCACAACCTTTTCCTTTACCATTCCAGGTCGGGGATCGAAAAGAACCGCGCAACATGAACATCAAAAGCGTTAAGGATTTAGAGGTTTTGAATAAAGTTCGGGAGATAGTGGTTTGGGCTTATGAGACGCCAGCGGGATTTTATAAGGAAGAGCAATACGGATTAGCAACCCTACCTTTTTAATATATGATGACTATTGGGGTTATGAAAAGCGAATGCACCAGGATCGTATAAAGAGCATATTTATAAGCGAATCACAAAGACAGAATTACGAAAATGGAGTAAGAAATGATAGGAAACTCGATAGAGATTTTGTTGGTAGAAGACAACCCCGGCGATGTGCGTCTGACACGAGAAGTACTCAGAGACGGTAAACTGCACAACAACCTGCATGTGGTAGAGGATGGTTTAGAGTCTTTGGCGTTCTTGCGTAGAGTCGGGAGTTATACGGATGCGCCGCGACCTGATCTAGTACTGCTCGATTTGAACCTGCCGAAGAAAGATGGTCGTGAGGTGCTCGCAGAGATCAAAGCGGATTCCGACCTGAAACGCATCCCCGTGGTTGTGCTGACTACCTCAAAGGCAGAAGAGGACGTCTTCAAAGCCTATGACCTGCATGCGAACTGTTATATCACCAAACCTGTTGATCTGGACCAGTTCATCACGGTAGTTAGGTCTATCGAAGAGTTCTGGTTTACGATAGTGAAATTGCCACTCGATGGAAACAAATGAACTTTATGCACGCTACCAGGATAAAGGTTCTGCTGGTTGAAGATAACTCGGGAGACGCACGTTTGATACAGGAGATGCTGTCAGAAGCAGGTGACTCTGTGTTCGCACTGGAGCAAGCGGATAGGCTCTCAACAGGGCTGGAGCGCCTTGCCGCAGCAGATATAAATGCGGTTCTGCTGGACCTCGGACTGCCGGATAGTTCTGGGCTGGACACTTTCATCACTGTACACGCGCAAGTACCAGATGTGCCAATCGTGATGCTGACGGGTCTAGACGATGCCGAACTTGCTATTGCGGCAGTGCAAGAGGGTGCACAGGACTATCTGCCTAAGAACAAACTGGACAGCGAGTTACTGGTACGTACCATACGCTACGCAATCGAGCGCAAGAAGACGGGAACGCACATCAAGCATCTGAACAGCGTCCTCAAAGCCATCAGGGGTGTAAATCAGTTGATTGTGATGGAGAAAGACCGTGATACTATGTTGCAGAACGCCTGCGATACTCTGGCAGAAGCATGGGGCTACGATGCCGCATGGCTCGGATTCTTAGAAGATGGCGAAGCTTTTGCCACCGTCAAGGGTTCCGGCTTCCGTGAAGACGTTACTCGTTTCTGTGAACATGTGCTGGGTGGTGATCATCCGCCGTGCATAAAAAACGCGCTTGCACAAAAAGACAGTTTTGTAGTTCTGGACAAAACCAGGGAATGCGGTGATTGCGTCTTCAAAGACGCTTGTGTCGGCAAAGAAGCTGCGATTATTCGTGTCGAACATGCCGGAAAGTTTTTCGGGTTGCTTGCGGTATTGCTTGCACCAGATGTCGCAGTGGACGAAGAAGAGAAGGGACTGCTGGAGGAAGTGGCGGGAGATATTGCGTTTGGGCTCCACGACATGGAGCTGGAAGTGGTACGGAAGCAGGCGGAAGAGCAGCTAAAAGCATCCCTAAAAGAGAAAGAGGTGCTGTTGCTGGAGATACATCACCGCGTAAAGAACAACCTTCAGGTCATATCGAGCCTGCTGAATCTGCAAGCACGCGCAGCCAAAGACGCTAATACGAGTGCGGTACTCTTAGAATCAAGAGACCGGATAAATACAATGGCACTTATACATACGAAACTGTACGAAAGCGGAAACTTATCTGAGATAAACATGAAGGGGTTTGTGGATGGATTGATACGGCAATTGTTCATGGGTTACCGGGTTCGCGATACAAAAATCACGCCGGCTGTTCATGTAGTTGACTTTACACTTCCAATCTCAATTGCTGTACCTTTCGGGTTAGTTGTGAATGAATTGTTAACAAACGCATTTAAACATGCTTTTGTGAACAGGGCGGAAGGTAAGATCGAGGTTAGTCTCTCGGCACCGGAAGAAGGTGCGGTTTGTCTGACCGTAAGTGATGACGGCGTTGGACTACCCGAAGGATTCGACTTCAATACAACGAAAACTCTTGGGCTGCATCTGGTAAAAATTCTTGTGGAAGACCAGTTACGGGGAAAACTGGAGATCATAAGCGAGAAAGGAACAACATTTACAATAGCGTTCGAGGTAGAAGAATGAGTGGAAAGAGATAAAAGAGCAAGTCGAAGAGCGAACAAAAGAATTTATGCAAGCCAGTGTTGAATTGCTACAGCATTGGCACCTGTAAGCTCCACCTGAAATGTATCCGAAAGTTATATATGGTGCTACTACCACCTATGATATAACCTATATGACACTAAAAGAGATACGGTGGGGGAAGGGGCGACTGATTTTTGGCGTGCCTATTTCGCTCAGCTCTGCGGTTGTCTTGACAGATGTGAGTGCGGGGTCATGTATTATAGAGTTAAACGAACGCAATAGGTGTAAAAATGGCAAAAAAGGCGCGTATCTTAATCGTGGAAGATGAAGCTATCGTGGCAGAAGACCTGGAAATGGTGGTTACCAATGTAGGTTACGAGGTGGTGGGTCGTGCCGCCAGCGCAGATGAGGCAGTGAAAAAGGCGGTTTCGCTTATGCCTGATTTGATATTGATGGATATTGTGCTGATAGGGCATAAAAACGGCATTGACGCTTCGCACGAGATAAAAGAGAAGACCGATATTCCGGTTATATTTCTGACGGCATACACGGATCTTTGGCTGATAGAGAAAGCGAAAAGCACCGAACCGTATGCTTATCTTGTTAAACCGTTTCAGGAACGGCAGCTTTTCGCGTCCATCGAGATGGGGCTTTACAAATGCCGAGCGGAGATGCAATTAAAAGCGAGTGAGGAGATGTATCATCTACTGGCAGATAACACTGCTGATTGTATCTGGCTAATGAATTTGGACTTTGAATTTAAGTATGTCAATCCTTCTGTTCTTCAAATGGTTGGGTTTACGCCTGAAGAATGGGTTGGAAGTTCGTTATATGAGCATTGTTCGCCGGAAGATATGGCTTTTTGTTTGAATGCCGCGAAGGAGGGACTGAAGAAAGGTCAGGAAGCGAGTGGTGTAACGTTTGAAATGCAACTATGGCATAAGAATGGCGAGAAGATAGATGTTGAGATAGCTACTAAGATACTATTTGATGCGGCTGGAAATCCGGTGGGAATACAGGGTGCTACCAGGGACATCACAGAGCGCAAACGTGCAGAAGAGCGGGTAAAAGCTGCTTATAGATTGCGAGAACACTTCCTAAAAGAAACGTCACACCAAATTATCACTCCGGTGGCGATTATCGGAGGATACACCGATTTGTTAGAGGAATCCGCCGATCTTGACGACCAGCAAAAAGAGTATCTTAGAATCATACGCGAAAGAAACAAGGAGATACAGGAACTGGTGACGGATGCGTTAGCGGGAAAGTATCTAAAGGAGTATGTGGAATAAAAAATGGACTACACAGTCTTGATTGTGGATGACGAAGAACCGATTCACAAACTACTGCCACTTTTTCTTGTGCGGCACGAGAAGCATATTTTTACTGTGCATTCAGCCGAAAATGGCGCGGCAGGGGTTGATCTGTACAACAAACTAGCAGTAAACGGGCAGAAGCCCGACCTCGTGCTTATGGACCTCCGAATGCCGGTGATGGACGGTGTGGAATCAACTATACGGATAATGGCTAACGACCCGAAAGCAAACGTTTACCTGTTCACCGCCTACGCAAATACCGAGGTAGAACAAGAAGCGCTCGATGCCGGTGCAAAAGGTACAATAAGCAAATCCTCGGATTGGTACAAGACGGTAAACACGATTGTGACTATTCTGGAATCCACGTGAAACCGAAGTATAAGTTTATGATCTGGTGACCTTATGATAGAACTGGACGGCAAATACAAATGTATGATAATGGCATTTCTTTTAGGTATTTGTTGCGTTATCACGTATTATTTTCATACGGTATTGTCAATCTGCGTTGTTTTTACTCATTTCTTTTACATTCCGATTATTTTAGCTGCGATGTGGTGGAAACGGAATGGTTTAGTTGTGGCGATTTTTTTAGCTGCACTGCTGATACTTAGCCACTGCACCTTGCCTAGTGAGTCAGTAGCCCCGGCATACGACTTCATTCGCGCTCTTATGTTTGTAATTGTCGCTTTTGTAGTTGCTATGCTAAGCGAGCAGATTGCGAAGGCTGAGGAGACACTGCGGAAGAAGAAGGAGAAATACCGGACAGTAGTTGAAAACATACACGATGTAGTGGTTGCTTTAGATACGGAAGGCAAGTTTACCTATCTCAGCCAAAGATTTGAAGAGGCTACCGGTTACCTTCCGGAGGATGTAATAGGACATCACTTTACGGAAGTTATTGCCCCTGAATACCGTGAATCCACGGTTGAACGCTTCAGAAGAGGGCTTTCCGGTGAAACAATTGCGCTTTATGAGATTGAGCTTTTGCTTAAGGATGGAAAGCGACTACCCATAGAATTAAACGTCACCACCATATTGGACTCGGACGGGCAGCCCAGTGGCAGGCTTGCTGTTGCACGAGACATCTCCGAGCGTAAGAAGACAGAAGAAAAACTGAGACTATTTTCGCATTCTGTGGACAGTTCGATTGATGGCATGGCTATGGGCGATCTCAAGGGTAGGATTACATATGTGAATGAAACGTTTACTAAAATGTTCGGCTATTCAAGAGAAGAGTTAATCGGGGCCGAGATTGCCACCATATATTCTGAGGATCAAATACCAAAGCTGGAAGAGGCACTTAGGACAACATTGGAAGAGGGATGGACGGGGGAATTAATTGCGAAGAGAAAAAATGGTACTCTATTTCCAATAGTTGTATCTTCGTCAAGAGTAATGGATGATGAAGGCAACGTTATAGCACATATGGCGAATCATAGAGACATCACCGAGCAGAAGCAGAGGGAGGCGGAACGAGAAAACCTCCTGAAAGAGCTTGAAGTAAAGAACACTGCGCTGGATAGTTTCGCTTATACCGTCTCGCACGACCTGAAAGCGCCTCTTGTCTCGATTCGCGGTTTTGCGGGTTTGCTACGAGACGATTTGAAACAAAAAGAAGCGGAAGGTGTAGAACGCGATTTGAAGTACATAGAAACTACGGTTACAAAGATGAATAACCTTCTGAATGACACGTTAGAACTGTCGCGCATTGGTCGTGTGGCGAATCCCGCGGAAGATGTGCCTTTTTTTGAACTTGTTCGAGAAGCACAGGAACAAACACGGGAACAACTAAATTCGAGTGGTGTAGAACTATCAGTGGCAGATGACTTTCCGGCTGTTCATGTTGACCGGATGAGGATAGTCGAGGTGCTTGTGAATCTTATAACAAACAGCATAAATTACATGGGTGAGCAACCGCAGCCAGAAATAGAGTTCGGGTACCGGGTAGAAAGCGATGCAACCGTTTTTTTTGTGGCGGATAATGGGATTGGGATAGACAGGAATAAGCACGAGAAGGTGTTCGATTTGTTTTATAAGGTGGATACCGATAGCATGGGTACTGGTGCGGGGCTCGCAATCGTGAAACGGATAATATATGTGCATGGAGGTCGCATCTGGATAGAGTCCGAGAAGGGTAAAGGGTGCACTGTTTGTTTTACGTTACCGCTTTCACAGGGTTGAATTAGGAAAGTTTTATTTTTAAGAACGACAAATAGGGATATATATGAATAACACATCCATTCTCATCGTTGAAGATGATGCGGAGATGCGTGAGACGCTAAGCGATATTCTTGTTGATGAAGGTTACAAGGTAACGACAGCAGGAACGGGTAAAAAGGCTTTAGCGATTGCAAAGAAAGAAACGTACCCTATTTGCCTGGTGGACTTGAAGCTCCCGGACATTACAGGATTAGAGGTGGTAAAAGGACTAAAAAGTATCAACGTTGACACCGCACCTATCATAGTCACCGCGTTTGCATCCAAGGAGACGGCGATAGAAGCGTTAAAAGCCGGTGCTTCCTGTTACATCGAGAAACCGATGAACCTGGAAGAGTTGCTATCAACGGTAAAAAGGACTTCTGACGCATATCAACTGCTAGAAGCGAAAAGAAGAGCAGAAACGGCTTTGCAGAAGAACGAAGAGAGGTACCGCTCCCTTGTCGAGTCCACAAAAGATTCTGTATATCTCGTGGACAAGAATTGCCGGTATCTGTTCATGAACGAGAAACATATATCACGGTTGAGCTTGTCAAGCGATCAATATTTAGGACAACCATACCGCGCGTTTCATTCGGATGATGATGCGAAAGGGTTTGCAGAGAAGGTAACACACGTTTTTAACACCGGCGCATCGGTTCAGCACGAATATGAAAATAGCGAGGGACAATACTTCATCAAGACACTAAGTCCGGTTAAAACACACGAAATGGGCAGAGTTAGGGCGGTAACGGTAGTTTCAAAAGACATCACGGTGCGTAAGCGTGCTGAAGAACGCATAGAGCACTTAAACAGAGTCCTCAAAGCCATCATGAATGTGGATCAGTTAATTCTGGTTGAGAAGGACAGGGACCGTCTGCTCCAGAAAGCCTGCAATGCCCTGATAGATGCACGAAACTACGATGCCGCATGGGTTGGACTTTTAAAGGATGGAAAGAGATTTACCACACTCAAGGGTTCCTGTTTAATGGACGATGTCGCACGTTTTTGTAAACATTTGAAGGCCGGGGATTTCCCGCCTTGCATCACGAATGCACTTGCACAGAAAGATCCGCTTATAGTCCAGGACAAAGCCAGCGACAACGAAGATTGTGTATTCAAAGATACATGCGCGGGTACAAAAACGGTGCTCATCCGTGTCGAGCACGCAGACCGGCTTTTCGGGTTGCTTGCCATATCGGTTGCAGCCGGAGTCACAGTAAGTGAAGAGGAAAAGGAACTCTTGATTAAGGTGGCGGGCAACATAGCGTTTGCGCTGCACAATATGGAGCTAGAAGAAGCGCGTAAACGTGCGAATGTGCTACTGGCAGAGTCCGAGAGGCAGTTGAGAGAAACAGAAGCGTATCTGAACAATGTAATTGAGAGTTCTGCAGATGCGATTGTTGTTGTGGATATGGACGGAATTGTGCGAGAGTGGAATAAAGGTGCAGAGGACTACATGGGTTATACAGCGGAGGAGGTGGTTGGGAGATCAAACAAAAGATTTTACGCGGAATCCGAAGAAGCGATCAGCATAATGGAAACAGTGCTGAGAGAAGGCACGCTTAAAAATTACAGAACAACGGTGCTGAATAAAAATAAACACTCTGTGCAGATCAGCATTTCCGTGGCGTTATTGAAGGACCGAAATGGCGTACCCGTTGGCACAGTCCGTGTGAGCAGAGATGTAACAAAAGAAGTGGCGCTGATGGAGCGGATAAAAGCAGAGCGGGACAACATGAATCAGATATTTGAAAGCATGGTTGATGGTGTGTACATGGTGTCGAAGGACTATAAAATCGAGTTTATGAACAAGGCATTGATTAATGAACTAGGAGATGGGAC
Source organism: Methanobacteriota archaeon (assembly GCA_034722635.1). Taxonomy (GTDB): domain Archaea; phylum Halobacteriota; class Syntropharchaeia; order Alkanophagales; family Methanospirareceae; genus QENJ01. Next base: position 1,117 of record JAYEOC010000108.1, on the reverse strand, counting down.
CGGTAGGACTTGCTATGACGTGATTCATAACAGAGACGAACCCTGCACCAATTGCAAAATCGCGGAGGTGCAGAAAAGAAAGGTAGTGGAGTGGGAATGGTACTCACCCAGAATGAACAAGACTTACGACATTATTGAGACGCCAATGAGACATGTTGACGGTACAATATCAAAATTAACGATTTTTCGCGATGTAACCAAACGCAAACTTGCGGAAGAGCAATTGAAACTCCTGGCTCGGTCATTGCAAGAACATGTAGAACTGCTTGAAGACTCGAAAGAGCAGATAACGAGAGCTTATAGTTTGAGAGAGCATTTTCTAAAGGAGACGTCACACAGAATCATCACGCCGGTGACGGTAATGGGTGGATATATCGAGTTGATGCTGGAATCACGCAATCTGGATGACGAGCAAAGAGAGATGCTTCGGACAATACGCGAAAGGAACAATGAAGTCCAGAAACTGACACGGGATGCGCTGACGGGAAGCTATTTAAAGGACGAGGTTTATTAAGAGAAGAGGGGGGATAGAAATGGACTATATTATCTTGCTTGTGGAAGATGAAGAACAGTTTCACACACTTCTGCCACTTTATCTGATGAAGCACAAGCTGCATACGTTCACAGTGCATTCTGCCCGGCATGGCAAGGCTGGTGTTGAGCAGTACAGCAAGTTGGCAAACAGGGGTAAGAAGCCCGACCTCGTGCTTATGGACATCAAGATGCCGGTGATGAACGGTGTGGAAGCAACCAGAAAGATAATGGATGACGATCCGGCAGCAAACATTTACCTGTTCACCGCTTATGCGGGAACCGAGGTAGAGAGAAACGCACTTGATGCGGGTGCAAAAGGGACACTAAGCAAGGCCGCAGACTGGACCAAGACGGCAGAAGAGATAGTGAATATTCTAAAATCCGCTTGACACGGTAGGGCAAACACGTTAAATCGTATTTTACAGAAGTGCGGTAAAAAAGTTTTCAGTCTTTAATCCGTAACTATAACCATTTTGAGTAATATGTTTTAGAACCGATCTTAAACAGGGCTTAGTCCAGGTATTCATACATATATTATGCTTAGTTTTATTTATATACATATCACTAATTTTAGTAACATGGA
>JAYEOC010000107.1:0-8411 GCA_034722635.1 Methanobacteriota archaeon | reverse complement strand
ATTCCGGTATGCCCCCACATACTCAAACTATCTTCCGCCACGCACCCCAGATCCGCTTCTTCATAGCTCATATTCAGAAACAGCCATGAATCTGCACATACATCTATGGTTTCCACGTATTTGCTTATGCCCCGCTTCTCGGATGGTTCCGTGGGAACGGTATCAACGCATTTTAGCCCCGCACCGTTACCGTATGTAAACGAGACCATAGTTTGGTTATTACATAACTGAAGGTCTTTAACTGTGTTGTCCTGCGAATATTCGTCTGAGTAGAACTCGTAGATAGTGTTGTTAGATGCGTAGTTCCCGATGAACGTGTTGTTGTACGAAGAAGCTAAGAATATACCTTCCCAGCCGTTGTTCGTGGCTGTGTTGCCCAGGACTATGTTTTCGTCTGCAAGTTCCAGATATATGCCCGTGTAGTTGTTGTTCGAGACTATGTTGTCCGCAACCGAGTTGTAGCCCGAATCGAGTATCGAGATGCCATCACCGTTGTTCTGGACGTTATTACCCGAAATGTGGCAGTAGCCCACGCCAAAAAGGCATATACCGGCATAGCCGAATTCTGTTGCTCCTTGCACGGTAAACCCGATTATAGTCACGTAGTTTGCGGCTACAAAAAAGACATCCGTGTTTTCATTTTCCGCGTTCACGGTACAGTTACCCGAACCGTTCTCAGACCGTATAGCTAAATTCATCACGTTCACATGCACATTCTCGTTGTACGTACCGTCACGTACGATAATGGTATCGCCGCTACTGGCGTTATTCACGGCCTGTTGAATATTCTGGTTTCCGCCTGCCGGCACGTAAATATCCGCCGCACTTGTAACAACAGCCGAAGATGCTGCAAAAAATAAAACCAGCAGCGCTGCCGTTAATACCTTCCCCCTTATCCCGCTTTTTGTATTCGCAAATATCATTTTTATCACAAGGGTGTATAAGACATAGTACATATATAAAGCTTTTGGTTGTACGGAAAGCAGCTGGTTTATAAAACCGATTTACCGTACCACCTGAAACTCGTGCCTGCTACATCACAACGCCAATCGTGGCTTTCTCTAAGTACAGCTCAATTCCGTCGTCTGGGTCATTCGCATAAAAAAATAGCTCTACCGTTTCCGATGTTGTATTGACCGTGACAACATAAGGCGTAGTCAGCTTTTCAAGCGTCTTATTGAACCAATCCCCGCAAGCTTGGGTACAGTTTGTATTGACTGTTAACGTCAGGTTATGGTAATAAAAAGCGTCAGAAACCAGTTCTCTGTTCAGCAGTCGCAATCTTATGAGCGTAGATCCTCCGGATACGGCGGGTATCTTCGTACCTGTCAGATTTACCAGTGTTAAATTAATCCGCGTTTTGTTAGTTGATACATTCCGGAAGGTAACTGAAAAATTACCATAGACTAACTCACCGTCATCCTGGCTCTTCAACACCGCACCGTTTCCGTACGTGATATTCTGATTCGGGTAATAGTGATAACTGCTTTTGTATTGGATAATGCCCGATGCGTCTGCGAGAGTTACATTTTCGGGGCTGTGATCATAATTTAAGCTCACGTTTATTAATTCCGGCCTTTTTTGGGGATTCTCGGTATTCAATTCTGCACGGAACTGCACATAGCGATGCCCGTTAGACACGGTGTACAAATCCGATAGTGGAAACGAATTAAAGCCGTCCTCGGATTCTATTCCATAGCAATTATTCCACTTCGTGGCATTTGTCATGTCTGGAGACATGTTTGTTCGGACTTTCAATGTTACGAAAGTCTCTGCTGTGATATTCGTCACGTACCAGGAGATATTGCCATGCCATGTGGCATTATAATAAACGGTACGGTTACCGGTATCAAAACCGGTGCCGCCTGTGATATCAGCCATATTAGAAACAATGATAGCCGACACGTAAGGTGGCCCGTCAAGTGTAACGTTACCCGCGGTTACATTTACATCGCCATTCCACCCGGTCTCCGTAACAACACAGGTGATGTTCCATTTATCTGACGGACTCACATTAAAATTGTCTATGCCCGTTTTTTTAGAACTGCCGGTACCTTCATTTGGTTCTATTACCCGCACGGTAATCCCGCCTTTGTCCGGCAAAAAGCTTATTGTGCCGGATGCCAACGGCAGCGCGATTGCTGAGTCTCTAGTGGGCGTCAGTTTAATGGGCACAGATTCGATTAACGATTCACCTTGCACGAAAGAACTTATGGCAGTGCGCCGTTCGGATACTTCTGACTTACCGTCCAGATCTTCAAGAATACACGAGTTTATGACTGTGTGCATCCAATTGACAGTACAGTTAAAAACGGCAAAATCTTCTGCCACTTCGGTAGAATGCTGGAATTCGCATTCTTTCGTGGCTATCGGTGCGTTTATGGATAGATAAACCGTGAGTCCGGTAACGGCAATCGTGATGAGTATGACTGCCCCGATTGCAAATGCTTGTGCCTCCGTAGAAGCTGCGAACTGTCTTAAAAGTCTAAACCACATCCAATGCAACCACTCTCTCGCCTTCTTTTACATTCATTAACTTTACACCGTACGTATTTCGCCCCTGTACCGGGATGTCACGCACCAACGTTTTTGTTACCATTCCATCAGAAGTAGAGATCATTAATTCATCTTCCTCTTTTACTTGCATTATGCACACGACATTACCGTTTCTGTCACCAACTCGTATGCTAATCACACCTTTACCACCACGGTGCGTTTCTCGGTAGGCATCGATTTTCGTCCTTTTACCATACCCTTTCTCCGTTATCGTCACGATCTTTGAATTGCTCAAACTCAAATCAAACGCATCTATGCTTGCTATCTCATCGCCCTTATCCAACCGCATCCCTCGTACACCCGCGGCATATCTGCCCATCTCTCGCAATTCCTCTTCCTTGAACAAAATCGCCTTTCCGTTCCGGGAACTTATGATTATACCGGTTTGCTGCCCGCCTTTTATCAATGCAACGTCCTCTAACGAATCGCCCTTGTCTTTGTTAACCTTAACGGCAACGATTCCTGTGACTCGAATAGCCTTCAAATTTGCGAGTGAACTCCTTTTCACTACTCCTTGCTTGGTTACGAGCACGATAAAGAAATCATCATCTTCTTTGCCCAATACATTATCCACCTCTTCCGGTATGGAAACAGCAGCTACAAACTTCTCGCCCTCTTCTATGGCTGCGCCCAAACCCGGGATTGTCACCAGTGGCTTACCTTTTGCATGCCGGCTGCTGGGTCGAATTGTGTATGTGTTACTCTGGTATGCCCTGCCATATTCGGTAAATAGTATGAGACGTTCCCTTGTGGACGCGCGTATGAATTTGAATATATAATCTTCATCTTTCTTATCTATCACCGCCAGTCCTTTTCCGCCTCGCACCTGCTGTTTAAATACATCCGCAGCTATCCGCTTCACGTAACTACGCTGCGTAAAGAATAGGATTACGTCTTCATCCTCTATGAAGTCTCGCTCACACAAATCCGCCACCGTTTCCTCTATGCTGGTCCGCCGTGCATCACCGTACTTACCCTTCAGTTCTATCAGGTCTTCTTTTAGAATGCCAAATATCCGAGCTTCTGATGCCAGCACTTCTTTTATCCACTGTATTCTCGCCTCGGTTTCGGCATGTTCTTTTTCTATCTTTTCACGTTCTAACGCACTCAATCGCGAGAGCCGCATATCCAATATCTCTTTCGCTTGCTCCTCGCTCAGCACAAACCGTTCAATCAGTGCGGTCTTTGCTACTTTACTGTCGCTTGATTCTTTTATTACCTTTATTACCTCATCTATATTCGATATTGCTATTATTAACCCCTTTAAAATGTGCAGCCGCTTCTCCGCACGATCTAATTCATATTGCAGCCTTTTAATAGTTACTTCTTTCCTGTGCTTTATGTAGTTCTCAATCAGTTCCTTTAGCGTTAAAACCCTTGGTTCTCCACCTACTAATGCGAGATTAATCACACCAAACGTAGTTTCCAGTTGTGTATGTTTATAAAGATTATTTAATATGATAGGCGCATTTGTTCCTTGTTTTAATTCTACTACAATCCGCATACCTTTGCGGTCCGATTCATCTCTCAGACCACTAATACTATCCACCTTGTACTTCTTTGCATATTCCGCTATCTCAGCCACTAATCTGCTTTTATTTACCTGGTACGGTATCTCGGTAATCACGATTATATCGCGTTTTCCCTTTGTTTCTATATCCGCTTTTGCTCTTGTCCTTATACTGCCCCTACCTGTTTCATACGCATTCCTTATGCCTTCATAGCCCGAAATAATGCCGCCCGTCGGGAAATCCGGTGCCGTTATTATCTGCATCAATTCGCTTGTAGTCACTTCTGGCTCGTCTATCACCCGAATTACGCCATCTACCACTTCTGCTAAATTGTGTGGTGGCATATTCGTAGCCATACCAACAGCGATACCCGAAGACCCGTTTATTAACAGATTGGGCAGTTTTGCCGGTAATACCTGCGGCTCCTTAAGTGAATTATCGAAATTATTCGCCCACGTAACAGTATCCTTATCAATATCAACAAGCAGTTCCGCGGCTATTTTTGACTGTCTCGCCTCGGTATATCGCATTGCGGCTGCGGAATCTCCGTCAACACTACCGAAATTGCCCTGACCATCTATTAACGGGTAACGGTAAGAGAACCCCTGCGCCATTCTCACCATAGTATCATATACGGCGACATCTCCGTGTGGATGGTATTTTCCCAATACGTCACCCACTATTCGTGCTGATTTCTTATGTGGGCGGTCATGAGTGATACCAAGCTCGTGCATACTATACAATATCCTGCGATGCACCGGTTTTAGCCCGTCTCGAACGTCCGGTAGTGCTCTACCCACAATCACGCTCATTGCGTAGTCAATATACGAGACTTTCATCTCTTCTTCCACGCTGACGTCTATAACCCGCTCGCGTTCTTCTTCCTTGTTTTCCTCTCGCTCGTCTTCGCTCATTTCGTCCCTATTCATAACGTATGAGATTAGAAATATAAAAGCTATTTGTGGCAGTATCACAAAAGCAAGCAGTTCACGCGAGTTTTTGCTTTTGTTCGCTTATTATTCTATCAATACTTGCTATGAACTGCTCCTCCGTGCCTTTTGGTATAGACGCGCCCGCGGCAACGGGATGCCCTCCACCCATCCCACCTACGCCATTTGCCGCTTGTTCCAGTGCTTTTGCAAGGTCTATCCCACCGTCTCCGCTTTCTGATGGTACCAGCAGTTTCTTATTGCACCGTGCGGAAACTTTCGTCACTGCACGTTCTCCCGTTCCATTTTTCTTGTTAAATACGATTAAAGGCTTATTCGTATGTATGAATTCCGCTAATGTCCCTGCTAAGACGCCGGTTATGCCCGTCTGCTGTACATAGAAATAGAAACTATGTGGTAGCTCCTTTATCCCTTCGTCATCCGTCTGTTCCAGTCTGTTCAACTCCGCGACAAGTTTGTTTTGTAACTTCAGGTATAGTGTCCTTGCATCTTCTATCATAGTCTCCTCTCGCATGCACAGCCCAACTCCGATACCCGCTTTTCCAAACCGTCCACATGCGTCTATCATCCTCATGAAATCTAGACCGTTCCTTACAACTTCTACATTCATGTTATACGTGGTTCCAACCAGCGCATCTTCGGGGAGTTCGATTTCGGATTCCTTTGCCTGAGATAACAAAGCAGTAATTAATCGCTTCTCATCTTCCGGCTCTAAATTGCTCAGAAGCTTGTCGCCCTCAATACCTGCTTTATCCAGAAACGTATCCACCCACTCGTCCTTACCCACAAAGGGGGTATAAGGGTCAGTGGAAAGAAGTAACAAATCTCGCATCGTACCCTCGCCGAGCTTCAAACCAGTTCTTATTGTGATGACTCCTGCTTCTATCGCTTCATCCAGAATCAGCTTGTTTATCCCCTGTTTTATCTCCAGTTTATCCCCTAATGTCCCGGCAATCGCGAGTCCTGCAAGGTCTATGTTTCGCGTGCCCTCCGCGGACGCCAGGCACCGCGCCACGAGATAGGAAATGCCTGCAGCACAGACCTCGCCTGTTATTTCTTCTTCGCCCTCCTGTGTAAAGTAATGCGAATTTATGATTAGCGGCGAGGTGGCGGTAGTGTCATTAGGGCTTGAATTCATAGGTGCGGCATGGTGGTCCAGGATTATGACGTCCTTATCTTTGAGAAACTCGGAAATCAATTCTTTTTGCGCTGTGCCCATGTCGCAGATGATGATAAGATCTTCGTCCAAATCTTGAATGAAATCCCGATCCAATTTGCTGACTATGGATGAATGGAACTGAATACCGATACGATTTAAAGCAGTGCAGATAATCGCTGCAGACGTTATCCCATCTGCGTCATAATGCGAAATTACTCTTGCGTAATCATGTTTCTTTATTATCCCCGCCGCCTTTTTCAGCGTTTTCTGCAATGATGATGAGATCATAAATAAATGAAACCTTTACTAAGAATAAAACAAATTTTTCCTTTGGGCGTGTGGCCTAGTCTGGACACGGCGGCAGCCTCCTAACAAACATTTATATGGTCGCGCCAAACGTTGTTTCATACGTAAAACGTGTGGCAAGAGGGAGATAGCTGCAAATCGCGGGTTCAAATCCCGTCACGCCCGTTTTCGCATCTTTTCGCTTTCTAATACTATTACATCCTGTATTGATTTAACCGCATCAATTGATATGATGATATTATCGTTCTCCCTCTTGAGCCCGCTTGTATCAAGCGTTGTGGCAGGTTTAATCACAAGTTCGGTTAGCCTACCCGTCGTTGCATCCACTATTATATTGTGCAATTCGCCAATCTCACGACCTGATGCGTCCATAACCTCTTTATAACCCAACTTCTGTGCCGACATTTTTCCTTCTTTCATTTTCTATCCTCGCCCGTTCCTCATTAATAACATCGGGTATAGCTAAAACTATAGTGGCATAATATATATTAGTTTTCATATCTTGCCCACATTACGCAATTTATCTTGAAGCTTCAAGAAATGTCTATCCTGGAATTTAACCATGAGTGCGGGTTCTCCTTTTGTAATACTAATCCGGTGTTCGTTTCCGATTTTACGGTAGAACTGACCATCAATTACCAATTCCGCATCTTTCGTCACGAAAAGCTCCAGGGTTATTTCGCTGTTTATATCCACGACTGTCGGTCGCGCGGAAAGGTTAAACGGTGCGATCGGTACGATTATAGAAGCATTGACCCCTGGATGTACTATCGGTCCACCGGCACTCATGGCATATGCTGTGCTACCGGTGGGCGTAGCGAAAACGACTCCGTCTGCTCTTAACCTTTCCCATTCCTCACCGTCCACGAAGATAGCGAATTGTAGCATTTTGCCGGGATTTGATGTAATTACTAGAGCTTCATTCATAGCATAAGGTATCTTTCCGTCTTTTACCGTCACAGAAAGCCGTTCCCGGCGTGCCACCTCGAACCCGTCTAATAGCTTCGGCAGCGTGGCTATAGCATTCTCTGGTTGTACATCCGCTAAAAAACCGATTGTGCCCATATTTATGCCTAACACCGGCGTGGTGCTTTTCACATGATGCAACGTCCTTAAAATCGTGCCGTCTCCACCAACGCAGATTAGCAAATCCACGTTCATCTCTTCTATCTTCGCACCCTGTCTCTTTAGTTTAGTTGCAGTTACAGCGTCAAGTACCACCTCCACCCTTTTGTCCAGGTACTCCACGATCTCGTTTAATATCGGTAAGTCGGCAACCTCGCCTCTACATACTACACCGACACTTTTCGGTTGAATTAAGTTCATTCCACACAAAGTTTAGAAATCGCATCTACGAAATCGCCGTTGGTCTCGATTAACGCTGCTCTCGCTTTCTCTTCTGTGCACCCTGCTTTTTCCATTACCAATGCCACATCTTCTGTCGAAATGATTAGCTCTTCGGGCTCTTCTTGTTCAGACTTAGCGCGTTTCTCGGGTGTACCCGTTACCTGATACATCCTCACGCCTTGAGCATCCATAATCGTGACGCTGGCATCCGGGAAAACAAGTTCGGAATCTACCATCTTTATCACTACTTCTTCAACGCCGCTAAGCTCCTCTAGGTTTATGCCCGTCTGCTTCATCATTTGACTCATCTTTTTAGAGCTTATGCCTGCTCCCTTTCTAAACCCGCCATGCATTTTTTCTTTGTGTCCTTGTAACTTTTTTATCTAATAAGTACTGTGATACATAAAAAACCTTTCTTACAAAAAGAAAGCTTTACCAAAGATATAACCATACCTTATATACAGATGCCCTGAGAAGCAGGGAAGTAGGGAAGGATATGAAAAGAGGGCCCGTGGTCTAGCTGGTTATGACGTCGCCTTTACGAGGCGAAGGTCATGCGTTCGAATCGCATCGGGCCCATCT
>JAYEOC010000106.1:0-8623 GCA_034722635.1 Methanobacteriota archaeon | reverse complement strand
AGCATGCTATCGCGGGAATTAAGCGATTACGGATTACTACAGATAAGTTTCGCAACAAAACAGATTCTTTTAATGATAAAGCCATGTTGATTTCATGTGGGTTGTGGAATTACCATTTGAAGTCCCATTGAATCGGAGGGGCGGGTTGTGAGTGGTACCTGTTTCTTCCATTTTAGGGCTATTTCGCAACAAGTCTACTATATTACATGAAATACACGAACGCGCCAAAACGAGTATTCTTCTCGTGCTCGATGCGTGGCGGATTCGGAAAACTCGCGCAGGACGAACTGAGAAAGATACCGGACATATTAGAAGTGCACGGTATGACGGTGATAAGCCGGCATCAAACCCGCGAAAAGTTTATGGAAGATGAATCACGACTTACGGATAGAGAGATTCACGACCGCGATTACGAGTGGCTGAAAGAGGCGGATATTGTGATAGCCGAGATAACGAATCCGAGTCTGGGGGTCGGTGCGGAAATAGCAGATGCTGTTAATCTGGGCATTCCGGTATTGTGCGTGTATAAACGAGACTATGAACAGCAGATTTCGGCGTATGTACGTGGCAAAGCGGGCGTTGTGTGTAAGGCGTATTCGGGTTTTGAAGAACTTAAAACTATAATCTCGGGTTTTCAAGTGGAATAACTTAATTTTTGCCTTGTACGGCATCGATTTCGCATCTGTTTAGCGCTAAAAGATCAAATATAAAGCTTGATAATTTACCAATATGTTCCAATATCAGCAAAAAAAAGCATCAATCGAAAGTTATTTATAGCGAGAAACAGAAGGGACTCACAGGAGGGAAAATAAAAATGACTAATGGTGAGGTTAATGTACCTGGAGGGAAATACCAACAAAAGATTGGCGATGCAAAAAACGATACGGATGTTTGGAAAATCGTCAAAGATGCAATTCAAGATTTTGTTTGTCTCAAAATTTCAACCAAGGTGACTGGTACCGGTAGTGCAGACGGTGAAGAAATATGCACATTGATAGACCTTCTTCAAGCCGACCGAACGAACGAAATCCACAGAAACTTTCTAAAGGACCCCGCTTTTGCTCCACTACGCGATTTTCACGCCGAACAAGTAAAACTTGCAGAACAGGACATCCAGAAAAAAATGGATTTTTTGGAAAACATGGCAAGAGTGCTTATTAATGCGATCAACGGGGCGGGTGAAAATGAAGAAACATCGTCCCCTAAGCAGTAAGACTATCAGTATTGGTCTGTCTCTGCTTGTATGTAAGTACACATGTCGTCTAGAACGTGCTGTATGATGATGCACGGGCTTTATGAAGATAGATAGTAAAAGTAAGTAAACATGGCGTTCTGGGAAAATGTAAAGTCCAGGGTAAAGGAATGGAAAGAGGAAAAGGTAGATAAAGGGAAATCAAAACAAGCTTTCTTAGATTTTAAGAATACAATCAGGGACACACTAACCGACATCGCATCTCTCGAAGTAAATTCGGTACTGGTGTCCAACATTTCTGCAACTCATCCCAGCAGCGATTGGAAATTGCTCCATGAGACCTGCGAAGATCTTAGAACTTGGTTCGAGAAGAATAAGACCGACAAGGTAGTTCAACGACCTCTCGAGAACACGAGTATCGAGTCTTTGAAAAAACTTTGTGAAAAGCTTGTCCCAAACAAAGTCCCCTGCGAAAGCGGCAATGTACTTCACACAGATGTCAACGAGTGCTTGAATCACGAAAGTGATTACCTGAGCGATGTGCAATGTAACACGCGCTCGGAGTACAGACGTCATCTGCGCTACCTCCAGCAGTATATCGAGATATATGATCGCTGGTACAAGGATGAGGAAAAGACGGAGAGGAAGAAGAAGACGGAGGAGAAGAAGCTTACAAGCCGTGACCGTCAGCAATTGCGTAAGCTCTGGGAACTGGTGGGCGTAACATGTATCTATGCACAGACGGTCCTTGAGCTTGATGGCGATATTGTATCCCGCATCAACGAACAGTTGTTCACCACGGCGAGGGACAATGCAGAAGAACTGATGCGCTTTCACAGCCGAAACGTGGAGGCAGGGTCGAACTACCGAAATGGATTGATGGACACCTTCGTCCAGATCATTAGAGCGATAATTGGCAAATAGCTTATGAAGACCGATTCCGCCCCACTTACCCCTTTAACAAGGGAAAATGATGTCAATTACAAGGGGCACATGCGAAACCCGTGTTCGTACAAAGAGCATCCTACTAACCCTATATTCGTGTGTTGTCTAGATCCGGACATCATGCAAAAACTAATAACGGCTCCTGGTTCTATGCTGAGGAAGCCTAAAGGACATAGACTTTTCTGGCTGCGTACTCTGGTTGAGTGCATTAGCACTAGTAGACAATTTGTCTTCGAGACGTTCCCGCCACCGGGCACTAACAATCCGCAGAACAAATTGGCTGTGCGTACGCTGTTTCAACTGGATGGTGACCTGCTGCTCAAAATAGATGAGAATATTCTGGCGCGTGCGGACGGTATTGATATAATCACAGCTCATCTTAGCTGGACTAGCTGGTGTTTTGAACAGCTAAAGGATGCTATCTCTCTTACTCGCGTCCTACGCTGTGTTCAATGGTTACTTTATATCATTGCGGTTTTGCCTTTTGGATATGGTGTCGTGCAGGGTGATTACACGGAACCAACATGGTGGCTATTAGTAATACTGTGGGGTATCCTTGGGGGTTACATAGCACGGAACCTCATCAGCATTTGTCTCAAGGGAATAATCAAACAATCTTTGTAGTACACTTCTCTCTTTACCCTTCTCAGCTCATGAATATCCCCACTACCTTCCGCTTCTCCACATCCACCAATCCCCGATCCGTAATCTTCAGCTTCGGTATAACCGGCAAAGCGAGAAACGACATAGTAATAATAGGCGCTTGCAATTCACAACCCATCTCAGCAATTTTAGCTTCCAGCGCTTTTTGTTTCCTTATCACATGATCCAGCCCTTTATCGCTCATAAGTCCTGCAATCGGCAGCTCTAACTCCCGCGTTATTTCGTTACCACGACACAAAACAATTCCCCCACCTATCGCTTTCAAGCGGTTACACGCGCGAGCCATATCCTCTTCGTTTGTACCTATAACGACGATATTATGCGCGTCATGAGCAATAGTGGACGCGACAGCACCCGCTTTCAAGCCAAACCCTTTTACAAAGCCTAAACCGATATTACCGGTGTATTGGTGTCGTTCGAGCACACCAATCTTTATTATATCACGTGCTGTGTCTATACCGCTAACCACCTCCACGAGTTCATCAGTCAGAAGTTCGCCTTTTATCAAACCGATAATCCGCGCTTCTTTTGCTCCGCCTTCTTCCGGTATCAAAAAAGCATCAGGTTTTACATGCGCTATCCTTACACTTTCGCCATAACGTGGGTATTTGTGCTTATATCCCACCGGCGGCGTAGCGAAATCCGTCTTACCGTTCACGATCACACTTTCTACTTCAAACTGATCCAGATTCTTTAACAGCACGATGTCCGCGATTTTACCCGGCGATATGCTGCCTATTTCATTGTCGAGTTTGAACCATTCCGCAGTGTTTATCGTGCACATCTGCACTGCTTTCACGGGATCTATACCCAGTTCAATGGCTCTTCTTAAGACAAAGTCTAAATAACCCGCGTACTGTAAATCGCGTGGTGTTCGGTCTCCGTCTGTGACAAGCATGCAATGCCTTGTAGCTACGGTCTTCAATAAAGGCGCAATATCTTCCAGGTTCTTTGCCGCGGAACCTTCTCTCACCATCACACGCATACCCAACCGGAGCTTCTCCCGCGCTTCTTCATAAGACGTGTTCTCGTGGTCGGAACCCGCACCACTTAATACATATGCGTTTAGCTCTTTACCGCTTAGTAGCGGAGCATGACCATCTATAGGTACTTTTAACTCCTGTGCAGCTTCTATCTTCTTCCATACCTCTTCCTCTTTTGCTATAACACCGCCGTAGTTCATCACCTCTGCCAGACCGATAATCCCGTCCGTCCGCAGCAATTCCTTTATCTGTTCATGCGTGATCACGGCACCTGAAGTCTCAAGCCCAAGAGCCGGCGCGGTTGAAGGTACACACGAAGGGGCCATACAATATACTTTTAGGGCGGTGGATTTTGCCTCTTCTAAAAACGCTCTTATCCCCTCGATACCTAAGACATTGGCTATTTCGTGTGGGTCCGCCACAACCGCAGTTGTCCCGCGGGACACAACCGTTTTTGCAAACTCGCACACCGAAAGCATACTCATTTCTATATGTGTATGCCCGTCTATCAATCCCGGGACTGCATAGCGATTCCGCGCGTCAATCTCATCTCTTCCGCTATATCTGCCCAATCCTGCTATCAAACCACGAGCAATCGCAATGTCCGTTTCGTATATCTCGCCACTGCATACGTTCACGAGGTTAACATTTTTCAGCACGAGATCCGCTTTTTCTTTGCCTGATGCGAAGTCAATTAACGCCTTCATTTAGTTAAACACCTTCTATTGCGAGGGCACCTATGCTTTTAGTCTTCCTATAGCGGGAAAGCTTCTTCCGATGTCATCACACCAAAAAAGTTTATAACGACTTATAGTATGTATATATTACACATATAAACATCCACTGGACGCAAACACTCGAAATGGTAAAACTAATAGGATTTTGTCTGATAGCAGTAGCACTGCTTGTATCCACATGTGGAGGTGCGGATACTACTTCTACGCACCCTGTGGCAGTTGTGCTTATCTCGCCCGAGGAGGGTATGACTTATACATCCACAGAGATAGCGCTGGTAGCAACTACTGAAGGGAATACATCCAATTTGAACTGGAGCTATCGGCTGAACGGAGTGGCGAATGTATCGTTCCCCTCTGCGGGTCACGCCACCGCTAACGGAAGTGCACGAATAAAGCTGACTGCGAGCGAAGGTGTGAACACGGTGGATGTGTACGCGGAGGATCTGATAGGAAATACCGGCAAAGTGACTGTATCCTTCATTGTGAACACGACATTACCTGAATTCTCGGGGTTATCACAGGAAGAACGGGGGGCAAATACAACGAAGGAGATAGAACTGACAGTAGAAGCGAATGCGCCGATAATGAACTATCAGGAAAACTGTACCGTGAACGTATCACTTGGTGGAAACGAAACGGCAAACGAAAGTGCGAAGATAAGGATAGAGATGGGCGGGGATGCGAACGTGGCGAATGTATTTGTAGATGACAGCACGGAAAATGTGGGTGATAGTGCATTATTCTTCGTCACGGCGCCGGAAGGGGGGATGATCAACGGGGATGAGGTGCAGCTCGAAGTGCACGCTAATGATTCTCTAACGAACTGGAGCGATTGGGTGAATATAAGCAATGTTTTCTCGTTCGAAGGGGATGGAAAGGTAAGATTAACGGTGAATGCGAGCGATTTGGTGGTTTTATTCATGGGTGGTGGTGACGGAAGAGCCGTAAACGCAACTATATCATTCATCGAGGGCACAAGTACGTCAGAGCAAAAGCTCGAAACTGTCACGACAGTGTCGGGCTTGACGGTTTTACCGGCAGATGTGTGGAAGAGCCGCGAGAATGATATAGTGCTCGAAGTGAACGAGGATGAACTACTTTCGGTCTTGCGCCAATGGGGGCAGAGGCACGAGAATTGCTCTTACACCGGGCACGGAAGTATGCGATTAACGGCAAATACGAGCGATTTAGTGGATTTATTCATGGGGGATGGCGCGGAAGATAACGCAAAAACCACCATATCCGTCATCATAGACACGACTCCGCCCGAGATACAGATCAAAACGGATACGAGTCCGCCAGAATTAATGTTTATATCACCGGAAGAAGGGGGGACCTACGCGACAAGAGCGATAAAACTCGAGGTAAAAGCAAATGAACCGATTTCAAACTGGAGCTATCGGTTGAACGAAGGGGGGCGTATGACGTTGGAATCTGGAAACGGGGGCGCGTGTACAACATTAGCAGCGGGCGAGGGTGCGAACAATGTAACGATCTACGCTGTGAATAGCGTGGGGCACACAGGGACGGCAGAACTATCTTTCTGTGTGGATACGACACCCCCGGAAATAACGGTCTTCGTACCTGAAGAAGGGAAGACCAGCGCGGCAAGGGAGATACAACTCGAGGTAAAAGCAAATGAACCGATTTCAAATTGGGGCTATCAACTGAATGGTGGGGACATAGTAACGCTCACGCCCTCTGGAACTGGTGGCGAAACCGCGATAACAACACTAATCGCGAAGCCCGACACGAACATAGTGGAAATATTCGCTGAGGATAGCGTTGGGAATACAGGAAAGACAGAGGTTTCTTTTGTTGTTATGGACGCGGGCATTGCGAATGAGTTATCTGTACAGGGGACAGGACATCTAACAATAACGGCGGGGGTAGAGCGCAAGACTGTTTCTGTGGGGCTTGAAAAGCGAATTGTGGCTGTGACGGGCCTTGGTGGAAACTACTCCCTTGATTCAGTAGATATATGGGGCAAGTCGGTGGACCCGTCCGCCCCGGACTATCACCACACATCTTCGACATCCTTCAGTGGCGACAACCTCAGGAGCACTGAGACGTATGGGAGTCCGGCATCTCAAGGCGGTATCGGTGCAACGTACACAGAAGTAATTGATGCCAGTAAACTGCAGAAGAATGTGACCGTCTCTATCAAAACAATTCCGGCACAAGGCCTCAAACAGTCATTTGAGGTCGAGACGGCAGCGGCCCTCAGCGGAAAGAGGGTGACACATGTAGAGCTATCAACGCGCACTACACAGGCATCACATAGACAAATGATTGATGGGGATTGCACGGGTCGAATGAATCTGACTGTCGAAGAATAGATTATAGATGCTTGTTTAGCGAACCACGAGATCACACAGATTTCCACGAGAAAGCAATACTATGGGTCGGGCTTAAGCACTCCATTGGCTCTTTATCCCATGCTAATCCAATAATCTTGTGGTTTTTTAGATTAGCTATACAAATACGATTCTATATTTAATGGCTTAGCGCGCGTAAATAGAAATAAAAAATAAAAAATAAAAAGAGCTACGACCTGCTCACGTGGTAGTTAGCTCTGAAGTTGTAATCACCTCTTCTAATTCCTACTCGGCTGGATGTCCTCTTCTTCGTGTCAAGAGTCCAACCTCCATTACCCGTCTTTCCTATATCTGTGGAGTCAAGACCTGCTGTGAAGGAACCTACACCTCTTGCAGCGCTGATGTTGTAATACGTATCAGCCCCACCAATACTTCGCCCATCCGAAGAGAAGATCCTTATCACGTCACCTTCACTGGTGAAACCGATTGCGCCTTGATAACATGTTGCAGCGCTAGTATCACCAGATACCGCGGCACCGCCTATGTTTTCGGTTAAATCCGCACCACCTATTAGCCTCGAGATAAACCCATCGGGGCCTATAGCAGCTCGGGTATAGGTAGCGTTAGTTTGCGATGTAATTTCGCCGCTTCCTTCTGTGAATGAGTGGTTACAGCTTGCGTTATCCGCATTTACAGCGTTTATATGGAGTGAATACTGATTTTCGCTACTACCCGCGAATGAAACATGTTCATCATCCGCCTTCAGCGTCCCCCCGGTCGTATTAAGCTCATAAGAATAGCTAACGTTCGCAGCACTGGTTGTTGCAGCGAATAAGAGCAGAATCGTCATTGCGATCAGTGCTATCTTCACCGTTTTCTGTAGAATCATTTTTTTCCGCATCACCTCCTTTGTGACTATGTAAGCTACAAACATATAAAGCTTTTACACATGTCTATGCCACATGCACTTTACGTATGCTCCAGGATCTCATCTTTCAGGGAAACACCAAAAATACGTGAAGGATTAAACCATGATACAATTAAAGCAGGAATGTAACTCAAGTATTAAACGTGAAAAAAGGGCGGGGAGAGAAAGGGGCACCTAAACGTATATTGTGCGGGAGTTTCCGGGTGACTCGAATGATCCATGGAATGGTCAGACAGACCTGCTGGGTGTTTATGTTACTTTTAAGATGGCTGGAATGAAGGGGAAAAGGGAATGCCAATAGAAGAATACATCAAAGATGGCATAAGAGACAGCCTCAAGGATAGATTTAAGAAGCGAAGAGGCGGCTTCGAGATAATAGTAGATATACTTTCCGCGGCGATGGACGGGGCGAAGAAGACGGAGATAGTATATAGAGCGAATCTCAATTTCAAAAGGGCGGGAAACTATCTCGCGTATTTAGAGGAGAAACTACTCATAGAATATATCGGCGATGAGTACAGAACGACAGAGAAGGGGCGCGATTTTCTGCTCGATTATCAGAAACTGAAGGACCGGCTAAAATAACAGAGTTTTGTACTCAAAAAACCCTTGGACAGCCGTTCTTTTAGTTATTTACGCTGCCATGTCGTGCCTAGAGTCGGTTGGTACGTACCTATGGTTCTTACCAAAAGACCATATATGCTTTTATATACCACCGGATAAACAAACAAACGCAGTATGGTAAAGTAGCTGCTACTATGCCGAACAATAGGCATAACAATAAAACAAACTAGGAGGTGAAATATAAAAAATGAACACAACACACAGAATAAGAATGATCGTGGCTGTCGCAGTAG
>JAYEOC010000105.1:0-8676 GCA_034722635.1 Methanobacteriota archaeon | reverse complement strand
TCTTTTGTGAACGCCGCGATTTTTGCACTTATATCTGCTTCTTGCCCATCTATATTGCGTATAACAATCTCAAATTCGTTTCCGTAAAGATCACCCAAAGAAACGGGTTTATTCGCCCGTCCTAACATTTCAAGTGCTACATCCGCGATTCTTACGCGAGCCAGCTCGTCTTCGGTCACATCCCATATACTGATCTTCTGCGTAGTAACGGCGACTTTATCTTTGGTGCCTGCGAATCCGATTCTATTCTTGCTAATACCTAACCGACGTGATAGTTCCCTTATCACATTGTGCGTGTCCCAGTTCTCCTTCGTTAACGCAGCAATCAAGTATTTACCTTCTGCTTTCTCATCTCGGTTCGTGATTTCGCGAACTATGAAGTCTGAGGGTATTGTCTTTATAACCCCCCCGAGTCCCTCTGCGCTCGTGCTGTAAAACTTGATACCTATTCGTTTTTCGTATTCCTGACTTTCTATTAGCGACATTTATAATACTTTAACCAACACGAGATAATATTAGAATGTATATTTAGCGCGGGGTACAAAAGTATATCAGAAGATGCACATCAGCACAGATATTGGCGGCACATTTACGGATTTCGTTGTTTCGGACGGTGAAAAGCTAAAAACGTTTAAGGTGCTTTCCACACCGCAGAAGCCCGAGCTCGCTATTGAACGCGGTCTGGATAGACTCACACCTGCTACCTCATTCTCTCATGGCGCGACAATCGCAACAAATGCGGTTCTGGAGCGTAAAGGCGCAACAATCGGGTTGATAACGACAAAAGGATTCGCGGACCTACTTAAAATCGGACGACAAAAACGTGTTCAGCTTTATACGTTCGATTCCGCGAGACCCAAGCCGCTGGTTGACCTTTATTTTGAAATCTCAGAGCGTGTATCATCTAAAGGGGTCATAATTACGCCCGCACCAGAAGAAGAAGTTCTGGCCGTGGTAGAACAGCTAAAAGCACTGGGCATTGATTCGGTAGCTATCTGCTTTTTATTCTCGTTTTTGAACCCCGAAAACGAACGGGTTGTACGAGACAGCCTGGAAAAAGCGGGCATACATGTTTCTTGCTCTTCCGATGTACTGCCGGAATTCCGGGAATACGAACGGATGTCCACAACAGTCCTGGATGCTTATCTAAAGCGAATTGTCGGGGGCTACATAACCCGTATAGAAGCTATTCTTGCGAAGAAGCAAGAGCAGTTCTATGTCATGCAATCGAACGGCGGAGTAGTTAAATCCGGGCTTGTAAAGAAAAAGCCCGTGAATATGTTGCTATCAGGACCCGCGGGTGGTGTAGCCGCCTCAAAGTTTCTGTGCGAACTCATTGGGCTAGACAATTTGATAACTTATGATATGGGTGGCACAAGTGCGGATGTCTCTACCGTGGTCAACGGTAATCTGTCCTGGACTTCAGAGAGCAGTATTAACGGCTTACCACTAAAACTGCCGGTGGTGGACATCGTAACTGTTGGTGCCGGCGGCGGCAGCATTGCCTGGTTAGATGCGGGTGGTGCATTACGAGTGGGACCTGAAAGTGCAGGTGCAACCCCGGGCCCCATCTGCTACGGGCTCGGTGGAACGGACGTCACGGTAACAGACTGTGATTTGTTATGCGGTTTTATCAACCCGAACTACTTTCTGGGTGGTGAACTGGTTTTAGAAGTAGAGAACGCGCGAATACGTGTGGAAAAACTCGCACATGAGCTGGGGATGTCTTATGAAGATACGATTCTGGGTGTTGGTAAAGTAGTAAACTCAAATATGATAAAAGCCATCCGGCTGGTTTCGGTAGAAAGAGGACTTGACACCCGGGAGTTCTCCCTAATTGCGTTTGGCGGTGCGGGACCCGTGCATGCGGCTGCGTTGGCACAGGAACTGAACATCCCAAAGGTAATCGTGCCTTTTGCACCCGGTGTATTCTCGGCTTATGGTATCCTGGTATCTGACGTGCAATTGGATTATAGCAAGACTGACATTTTGTGTGTGACGGGCGCCGAAGATTTTGTAACTGCTACGCTGGAAGAATTTACTGCGGGAGCCAGACGGGAACTTGCGGAACAAAATATAGACTTTGAAGATGCAATACTGTTGCCCTCTTTGGACATGAGATATGTCGGGCAGAGTTATGAACTGAATGTTCGTTTCAATGGCCTGGAAAACGCCCGGAAACTGTTTTATGAACAATATAACCAACTTTATGGCTATTCTATGCCTTCGGAAGACGTGGAAATTGTAAATGTACGATTGAGAGTGATTGCACCACGAGCGAAACAAAAACCGTCGAAAGTGGATGTCAAAAGAAACGGAAAGCCGGTTGAATATAGGAAAGTGCTGTTTGAGGCGGGAATAGAGAAAACACCTGTTTATAGGGGTGCGGATTTGCCTGTTGAACACGTTGGTGCGGCGATAATCGAAGGAAAAGGCTCCACAGTTGTTGTGCCGCCAGGCATGAGTTTTTCGGTGGATGCCTACGGAAATATTGTTATCTTCACGAGCTAAATATTAATATTACGTGAATTTGACGGCTTTATAGCTAAAAGCTAATTCTTCTGTTCCTACAAAAGTGTCTTGCTTCTATAAAAGGCACAACTGTTTTCACGTACTGTAAACGTAATACCAGGAATTGTGATTTTTGGGGTTTATATTTATCCTTCCACACACTCTATATGTAGTAGCAGATAGAAAAAGGGAGGTTTTTTATGAAGTACCCGGAGGCAATAGGGATGAAAAAACAGATACTTATATTATCTTTTGCATCATTATTCTGTGCTATCTTAGCCCTTTATTTCGCATCCCGCGGCACTACAATCGTATATACTCATCTATTCTATATCCCCATTATTTTAGCCGGGATTTGGTATAAGAAGAAAGCGGTTTATCTCGCACTTTTACTCGGCGCTGTTTACATCTTCGTGACTCTGTTCTTTATTTATCCCACACCCACGGAAATCCTTATTGCGACCTTGGAACGAGCGGTTATGTTTGTGGTAGTGGCGTATGCTATCGGGTTTGTGAGCGATAAGTGGGCTAAAGGCGAGGAGAACTTAAAAGAGACAAAAGAGTATTTGGATAATATTATTAAGAGTTCTGCGGATGCCGTTGTTGTCGTGGATATTGATGGAACAGTGCGTTCCTGGAACAAAGCGGCAGAAGACTACATGGGTTATACGGCAGACGAGGTAATAGAAACGTCAAACAAGAAATTCTTTGCGGAACCTGAAGAAGCAGAGCGAATAATGGAAATTGTACATAGAGATGGCGAACTCAAGAATTATAGAACTATCGTGTTAAATAAGGCGAAGAAACCGATACACATCAGCATGTCGGCGGCATTGTTGAGGGACAAAAATGGCGTGCCGATAGGAACAGTCCGTGTGAGCCGAGATGTAACCAAAGAGGTGGAGTTGGAAGAGAAGATAAAAGCGGAGCGCGACAACCTGAATTTGATACTTGAGAGCATGGCGGATGGTGTGTACATTGTATCAAAAGACTATGAAGTAGAGTTTATGAACAAGGTTTTGATTGATGTGTTTGGATACCATGTCGGCGAGGTCTGCTATAAGGTGTTTCATAATAGGGAAGACCCCTGTCCACAATGCAAAAATACCGCAGTAATGAAAGGGGAGACAGTAAGGTGGGAATGGCACTCTCATAGGCAGAATAAGACTTACGACCTCGTTGAGACACCACTGAAGAATATTAATGGTGCCATATCAAAATTGACGATTTTTAGAGACATCAGTGAGCGAAAGCGAATGGAAGTGGAGTTAATGGATGCTGAGGAGCGATACCGGATAATATTCGAGCATGCACTCACCGCTTTGTGTGTCCTTGAGGAGAACGGAATAATATCTTTGGCGAACCAGGAATTTGCGCTCCTGAGTGACTACTCAAGGGAAGAGATAGTGGGTAAGAAGTGGGGCGAGTTCATCGCGAGTGAAGACAGAGACCGGGTGCTGAATTATTGCACAGAAAGAAGGGAAGGAGGCGCACCGGCAAGTTGTCCATTCAGATTCGTTAGCAGCGCTGGAGAGATAAAGCAGGTGAATGCCTGGATAGAACCAATTCCCGGGGTAAACCGGTGCATTGCTTCCTTGCTTGACATTACAGAGTTAAAAAGGAAGGAGGAAGAATTGCGTGAGACCTGCGAAAGACTTACGGAGCTGGACAAGATGAAACGGGATTTCCTTAACGTGGCTTATCACGAGATGCGGTCCCCGCTAGCACCAATTGTAGGGTATGCAAGTCTGCTGGAGAGCTGTGAATTACCGGACAATGGGAGACGGTATCTCGCGAATATAGAGCAATCAGCAAGAGAGCTTGACATGATGATAAACCGGATGTTACAACTCGCGACCATTGACGGTAAGAAGATAGACTTGGTTGTAGAAGAGGTGCACCTCTCGGGAGTAGTACAGGAAGTGGTTAAGGGAGTTGAACCAGCGGCAAAGAAGAAGAACCAAATAATTGCCGTGGACGTCCCCGCGATAGAACTCCAGGCAGATAAGGAGAAGATTGCCGCCATATTTTCAAATTTAATCTACAATGCAATCAAATATACAGAAGAAGGTGGGAGAATAGACATCAGTGCTGAGGATACGGGGGAAGATATACGTGTTTGTATTACAGATACCGGGATTGGTATATCTGAGGAGCATCTACCAAAGATATTCGAGCGGTTTTATATGGTTGATACCTCATTGACTCGTAAGCCCGGGAGTCTTGGGCTGGGTTTATCAATAGTTAAGGAATATGTAAATTTGCATGGCGGTAAAGTATGGGCTACAAGCGAATCAGGAAAGGGTTCAAAGTTCTTCTTTATAATACCAAAAAGGCAATGATAAAGGGAGGGGAAAGATGCAGAAGAAGAGGATATTGATCGTGGAAGATGCGGCGTATATGCGCGAAATGCTGGCGGAGATGCTGGAACAGGAGAAGGACAGATACGAAGTGGTGGATTTCGCGGTTAATGGAAAAGAAGCGGTAGAAAAATACAAAGAACTGAGGCCGGACCTCGTTACCATGGACCTGGCGATGGAGGTGATGGATGGAATTCAAGCGATAACGGAGATAAAGAAATATGATCCGAACGCATTGATCATTGCAATTACCGCTTTGGGCACGCCTGAGCAGAAGAACGCAGCGCTGGATGCGGGCGCGGGAGAATACCTGTGGAAACCGTTCTCGATAAAGAATTTATTTGATGCGCTCGAAAGACTGCAGAGGACTGATAAGGAATGAGTGAGAATCTGCTATTTGAGGAGATTTTGCGTTCTCTAAGAAGGAGCAGGGTTCGGACGGAAATCGTAATGTATCTCTACAAGATTTATCCTAATGCTTCGTATCCCGCGGAGATTGGTAGGAACACAGGGATAGACCCTACAAATGTCATCGGCGGGTTAAGGGGGATGGGCAGCAGGTTCGATGCTGCAAATTCGCTTCTCACACAGGGCGTTGTGGAGAAGATAGAGCGCGAAAAAGCTACCTACTATCGGCTTTCTGAGCTGGGCAAATCCGTGATAGAGAGCATACAGAAGAGTTAGAGTGCAATTATTGTTAATCAATTAAGATTTAAAAATCAAAGCTATTTCGGGATTATCCATCTGTAATTGGTTTTTGTGTTTGTATAGCCACTTATAAAAGTTTTAATTCTAATACATGCCCGTACCGTCAAACAACTCATAAATATCCGTAGTACCGGTTTCACATTCGTATTTAATTGTCTTTCCTTTTTGTAATTAAGGACTCGTGCTTTATTGTCAGGCTATACAGCGCCTGTTTTTTTATGACATCACAGAGAAAAATCGAAAAGCTTATATATACCTACACATATAGATGTATATGTAAGCACATGTGTATGTGCTGACGCGGGGAGAAAAAAAGGGATAAAAAAAGGAGGAGAAAAAGAAAATGGAAATGAATAGAATTTTTGGCTCTTGGAGCTATTTTGGTAGGAACCCTGAACTTGCGACCAGGGTACTGATAGATGAAGTAAGTGCGACCGTAGCGCACCCTAATCCGGTGCGTCAGATTATGGAACTAGAGAGAAACGGGTATTTAGAAGATACTCGCACCTTAGCGATAGGGTCAGCGATGCTGTATGCGATTACTATTAGTGCAGCGTATGCGCTCATGTCCATGACGTACGGTGCGTTTTGGTTTTAGGGCAATTGTAAAAAAGGAGAGAAAAAAATGTTGGGAAAAGCGAAAAAAACGGGATTTGGGGATGTAT
The DNA here is from genome assembly GCA_034722635.1 of Methanobacteriota archaeon. Taxonomy (GTDB): domain Archaea; phylum Halobacteriota; class Syntropharchaeia; order Alkanophagales; family Methanospirareceae; genus QENJ01. Next base: position 2,432 of record JAYEOC010000105.1, on the reverse strand, counting down.
TACTGTCTATTAGAAAGAACAGAGTGAGAAGTGAGATTCTAATGTATCTGTATAACAACTATCCGGAGACTTCGTATCCGGCGGAAATTGCCAAAGACACCGGTATAGACAAAACAAATATCATTAAAGGGTTGAGAGGTGCGGGCAGGTTTGATGTGGCGAAATCACTTCTAAGACAAGGGGTTGTAGAGGAGATGGAGCAGGGAGATGAGGCATACTACCGGCTTTCCGAACGTGGAAAATCCATAATCGAAAGCAGGCAGGAAGCCTAAAAAGGCTAAAAAAGGAGGATAAAAGAAAATGGAAATAGGAATAGGTGGATTTTTGAATTCGTGGGGCTGTTTCGGTAGGAATCCAGGACTTGCAACTCGGGTAATGTTCGATGAGGCAGGTGTAGCCATGGCAAATTCTAATCCGGTGCGCCATGTACTGGAATTAGAAAAAAGTGGGTATTTAGAGGATACCAAAACGTTAGCGATATGGACTGCGATGCTGTATTCGATTACTTTTGGCGCAGCGTATGCGCTCATGTCCATGACGTACGGTGCGTTTTGGATTTAGGTCCTATAGAACGGAAAAAGGGAAAGGTGGGATAATAGAATGATAGACATAGGAGGAATACCCAGTGTGCCCCCAGCTTTTATTTATCTTATTGGGGCTGCCTTGTTACTCCTGTTTGGGCAGGGCAAGGCGAGGAAGATATATCTTATCGCCTTAGCTGTACTGGGGTTGGCCGCTGTAGCGGTATTAACACCTCAGACAAGCTGGGTATTTCCGGTTCTACAAGGACTGGAGCTTACATTTTTAGAGGTTGATAATTTTAGCCTTATAATGGGTTATATATTCGCCATAATCGGCGCGGCTGCGATAATATACTCATTAGATATAGTAAAAGAGAATGGCGAGCTTATTTGTGGCTTGTTATATTTAGGAAGTGCAATGGGCGCGGTATTTGCCGGTGACTTCTTTACGCTCTATATCTTCTGGGAGATAATGGCGTTCTCTTCGCTCGGGCTGATTTGGTACAATCGAACCGAGAGGGCAACGAACGCGGGGATGCGATATATTCTGTTCCACTTGTTAGGCGGCTGTGCTCTTCTGGGTGGTATAGTAATACATTACATGAATACTGGTTCTATTGCGATAGGGCCGGTAGAGACGGGCATCGGATACTTCCTGCTGCTTACCGGTATAGGTGTGAACACGGCATTTATAGCGTTACACACATGGCTGCCGGACTCATATCCGAAAGCAACGTTAGCAGGTGCGGTATTCATGTGCGTATTTACGACAAAGACGGGTGTGTACGTGCTTGCAAGGACATATTCCGGTGTAGAAGCGGTAGCATACATGGGTGGCCTAATGTGCCTCTACGGTGTTGCTTTCGCACTGTTACAGAATGACGTGAGGAAACTTCTCTCTTACCATATTGTATCCCAGGTGGGCTACATGGTAGCAGCGGTTGGAGTGGGCACGTATATAGGCATAAACGGTGGATTCGCACATATCTTCAACCATATTCTGTATAAGGCACTACTGTTCATGTGCATGGGCGCGGTGATATATAGTACAGGAAGACATAACCTGACAGAACTCGGTGGGTTGGCGAAGAAGATGCCGATAACTATGATTACGTGTATGATAGCAGCATTTTCCATTTCCGGCGTGCCCGGATTTAACGGTTACGTGAGCAAAGGTATGGTGGTACACGCGGTGGAATTGGAAGGGATGCACCTACTTACTATCGTGTTGATGCTGGGGTCCGTAGGCACGTTCCTATCGTTCTTGAAACTAACATATTTCACGTTTTTCAAGAAGAACGATGCGATACAAGCGAAAGAAGCACCGTTGCCTATGTTGATCGCAATGAGTGCTGTTGCGTTCCTTTGCGTTGCCATAGGTGTATACCCGAAGATGCTCTACGCGATACTACCTTATCCCGCAGTAGCGTCACACTATCACGCATACGGACTCGCGCATACGATAGGCACATTAGAGCTACTGTTGATGACGACAGTGGGATTTGTCGTGCTACTGGCGGTATTCTCACCGCACGAGAGAATCACGTATGACATAGATACTTTGTACAGGAAGGCCGGTAGGGGATTCATGTGGCTATGCGAGCAGCCGTTAGTGACTGTCACGGATGGCATGGACAAAGGGCTGAGAAAGGTAGCCGATTCTATCGTATGGTTCAGCCAGAATCCTGCGACCGCATCGAAAATACTGGCGGCAAAAGCAATGGTGGCTATGGCCGGCTCAGCAGTGATGAGAACGTTAAATCCGGGTTATATACAGTACGAGCAGGATTTGGCGAAGCTCAAGCAGATGCAGATGGATGAGCCCGTGCAAAGGGTAGCGATAGGAACCGGGGTGCTGTTGGTACTCTTGCTGTTCGCACTCTACCTGGTTATTTATCTGACGCACGGAGT
>JAYEOC010000104.1:5264-8753 GCA_034722635.1 Methanobacteriota archaeon | reverse complement strand
GATTTCACTCGTTTGTATCGCTCCCGCGTATTTACTATCAAGCCATGGTTCTTCACAATCCGCTTTATCGTTGATACCGAGGGCATATCTTCCTGCGAAAAGCCGAGTTTTCCCATTCGATACTGAACAGCATCCGCACTTACTCCGAGATATTTAGATTCGTGCTCGTTACCAGTCATTAAAGAGTTTCTAACGTTTACAACGGTGTTTTCTAACTCTTTGCGTATTCTTTTTCCATGTTTTTTAGGTGCTCTTGATCGCGATTTATACCACTCCTCTTCGCCCGTTTTGAACCTATTCACCCAGTTAAAGAGCCACTTCTCAGACCTACCGACATCTCTACAAATATTTGATGTTTTATCTCCCCTAAAATACCTATTTACTGCTTCTATTCTTTCTTCTTCTTCAACATTCATAACGCATCACAAAGAATGCGTTAAATTATTTTGTTATCAAAAAACTGAACGATGTATTGAGCCTTTATTTGTCAAATGAAATGGTGAACGATGTATTGACCCTTTCCAGGTAGGGAATGACAGAGAAACCAGGGATAACTTAGCTAAATATCTGAATAATGCGGGAATCATGACAAAAATATATTTTGAACCAATACATCAAAGTCATTTTTATAAAAACAAACTTGGATATAACGATAAACTACCTATCACAGAACAGATTTCGTCAACGGTGCTGACGCTGCCTATGTATCCCACATTGCAACAAGAAGAAATGGAGTATATAACAGAACGTATAAGTTTATTTTTCTCGGGGCATACTGCAGAAGGGGGAATAAAATGAGTGAAAGGTGGGTCCGCGGCAACGTTTAATCCTACATTTTTCGTGGATGTAACAGCTCGTACACCGGTCCAGGAAGCCCCAATGGCAACTTCTAACACGGCCTTCTCGTTTACCGACTATTCCTCATGTATGCAGTAAAGGATGCGACTATGGATTGAAACGTTAGAACCGTGCAATGAAACAGGTGCGGCAAATCTGATTACATTACAGTAACTTACACTTTCAGCGATTGCACGGGCGACTACTAAAATGTGCATGGGTGTACCGGCAAATGAAAAAGGCCGTAAAATTTGGGTGAATTGTTTTTTCATCCACTCCTACTATTTTTTTGTGTGTTTGTATTGTTGTAAAAACTCTTTTAGCTCTTCTTTAAACTCTTCTATGGTACTTTCGTTCTTGATAATCCGCGCTGCTATCTTCATTGCATCTCCCATACCCCATCCCTTCTCCCGGGCCTCTCGTTTTTTGAACTCTTCGAGGCTTAATAGATCATCCTCTCGACCTCGTGACTTTATTCGTTCATATCGAACTTCTAAAGGCGCTTCTATATTCACCAGCAGGAACTCGTCACCGAATTCCTTCTTGAACGTTTCTACCTCGGCTATACCTCTTATACCATCCACCAGCACGACTTCCGTAGCAATCGCATTTATGCGCGGTATGCACCGCTTTGCAATCGCATCCAGCCCCTCCATCGCCCTCAGCTCTGTCGCAACTATTCCAGTATTTTCGTCGTTTTGTGGAAGACCTCGCTTTCTTAACTCTTTCCGTACTTCGTCCCCCATCGTTACGACCGGAATGCCAAGCTCCGCTGCGATTGTTGCCGCTTCGGTCTTACCCGCTGCCGGTGCTCCGACAAAAGCTAATACCTGTATCTTTCGCGCAGCCACTTCTCCGCAGCACCCCTCGCAAGTCGTCGTTCGACTGCGGCATGGAATACATTCATCACAGAGAGTAAGTCCCCTTTCTTTATCGTACCATCTGCTATTGGGTGAAAAATAGCCTCATTAAGTATCCTCAGTTCCTCAACTCCCTTTGGCTTTCCTGCGCCGGCAAGTGAAGAGACAACACCAAGTGCGTGCCGCATTATGGGACATGGCAGAGCTATTGATTTCCCGGGCACCTCCACGTCATCTATTTTTACGCTTACAATATCATTCTTCCTTACTTCTGTATCTTCTTTTGCGATTACCATCTCCCATTCGCCATGCGAACCGATGGTGAAGCCGTAGCTGAACCCTTCGGTATCCAGCCTCTCGATTTTCCCTCCTATTTTATCTTTCCAGTAAACGAGTTCTATTTTTGACATATTTCCTAATTTGATTTAATCATTAAAATCTTTTCCCAATTGTGCCAGTCGCTTATCCCAATACGCATCTATAACTTCTGATTCTGCAGAATCCTCGAATATCAACTCGCTATGTCCTGATTCTGTGATAGTTCCCGTGTGATTCAATGTAACACTCTGCCATTCGTTCTCTGTTAACCCTCTGCTAATCGCCTGTTCAATGAGTTCTCGCTTCAAGACTAGTTTCTTATCCGCCTTTATCCTTATCAGTGCCCCGAAGTCCACATAACTACCATTGTTACCGCGGTTATCTTCACAAACGGCTTTTGCAATAAGCACGTTCGCGGGCACCGCATCAATAAAAACACTTACCATTTCTGTCACCTTGTGTTAATAACCTATATCGTGGAGCTATAAATAACTATATGTGTCGGAGAAAACCCGCCAAAATAGCCGAGTTGTTTAGCGGTTCAACTTCTCATGCGCTTCCACCAGATGTCTCGCACCTAACGCACCTATTAATGATATTTCACCGGCTAGCACGGCTGCACCAACAATCTCTGCCAATTTTAAGGCATTTGAACCCGGCGGCTCACCCGCACCATGAACACCGATAATCTCTAATGATTCCCTTTGCGTGCCCAAACCCGTTCCGCCGCCTATGGTGCCTACCGGTAACGAAGGTATCGTGACAGAGAAGAGCAGGTCGCCCTCTTCGGTAAGTTCCGCAGTCGTGAACCCCTGCGAACCCTCTACCACATGTGCAGCATCCTGTCCCGTGGCTATGAACACAGCGGCAATGACATTAGCAAACTGGGCATTGAATCCATACGAAGCAGCTAAGGCACTGCCTAACAAACATTTCCGGTACACAATATCGGCCATCACCTCCGGAGAAGTCTTCAACACCTCTTTTATCACTTCACGAGTCAAAACGACCTCCGCACTTACTGTTTTGCCTCTGCCCATGATAAGGTTCAATGCAGACGATTTCTTGTCCACGCACATATTACCGCTGAGTGCTACATGTTTCAGCTCCAATTCAGCTTCTAAAAACTTGACTGCCGCGTCCGTAGCAATAGTGGCCATGTTCATGCCCATAGCATCGCCGGTCTTATACACGAATCGCAAGAACAGATTCCGACCTACAACCCATGTTTGTACCGCATCTAACGTTAAAAACCGCGATGTTGATTCCGTTATCTCTTTCAGTTTAGCCTTGCTGCGATTTATAAACGCCAGAGCTTCTTTGGCATGACGAATATTTCGCGCCTTTAAAACCGGTGCCCGTGCCATACCCTCGTGTAAAACGAATGAAACCGCACCTCCTGATTTGTTTATCACCGTACAGCCGCGATTTACCGATGCAACAAGCGCACCTTCGGTTGTTGCCAGCGGTAGGT
>JAYEOC010000104.1:0-5164 GCA_034722635.1 Methanobacteriota archaeon | reverse complement strand
AAAACCGGTGCCCGTGCCATACCCTCGTGTAAAACGAATGAAACCGCACCTCCTGATTTGTTTATCACCGTACAGCCGCGATTTACCGATGCAACAAGCGCACCTTCGGTTGTTGCCAGCGGTAGGTAATACAAACCATCCGCGAAGTCGCCTGTTACCTGAACCGGGCCTGCAACGCCCATTGGTACCTGTGCCACGCCAACAAGGTTCTCTATGTTCGTCTTCACCGCCCTTTCGGCATCTAATGAGAAACTGCCTATGTCGTGTAACTTCGTACCCGTCAGAACTTCCAGAGCGCGTCTTCGCAGCTCTGCCGCTTTATTCGCGTCCACGTGTTTATCCAGCACATGAAACTTCAGTTCGCCATTGACAACTTTATCTATCAGTTCCTGGTCTTTCATCTTTTATAAAGATTACATTTTGTGTATATTTATAAACGGAACATGACAGAATTCGAAATACAGCACAAGGATTTAATGGGACGAATAGGCAAGCTTCGCACGGCGCATGGCTACATAGAGACGCCGACCATACTGCCAGTGATAAACCCGAATCTCGTGACTATCGAGGCTGCGGAAATGAAAAAGTACGGTGCCGAGATGCTAATCACAAATGCGTATATAATTTACAGGAAACCGGACCTGCGCGAAGAAGCACTAACAAAAGGCGTTCATTCGCTTTTGGGTACGGAAATACCGATAATGACCGATTCCGGGTCTTACCAACTGTACGAGTATCGAGACGTGGAAGTAAGTAACCGCGAAATATTAGAATTCCAGCAGCGTATAGGCTCTGACGTGTGTGTACCGCTGGATATACCAACACCGCCATACGTGAAGCACAAAAGGGCTAAAGAAGATCTGGAGATAACTCTGAGCAGGTTACGAGAAGCAAGAAGCCTGATGCCGGCTAACGGACAGGCTAACATGCTTGCGGGTGTTGTACAGGGCTCCACATTCACGGACCTGCGTGCGGATAGCGCGCGACAAGCCGCGGAACTCGAGTTTGATCTGTATGCAATAGGCGGCGTGGTGCCAATACTGGAATCACACGGATTCGCACGGCTGGTGGATCTAATCATGGCATCAAAACAGAATTTGCCTCTGAACGCACCGGTCCACCTCTTCGGTGCCGGTCATCCAATGCTGTTCGCATTAGCGGTTGCGTTGGGTTGTGACCTATTCGATTCCGCGGCATACGCGCTATTCGCGAAAGATAAGCGCTATTTAACGAGTGACGGCACGAAAAAACTAGAGAAATTACGTGTTTTGCCTTGTTCCTGTCCCGTGTGCTCTACTTACAGCGTAGCTGAGCTAAAGGAGAATACCGACTTGCTGGCTGCGCATAACCTGTGGGTTACGTTTGAGGAGATGCGAACGGTAAAGCAGAGTATAGCCGAGGGCAGCTTGTGGGAACTATGCGAGCGACGCTGTCGGGCATATCCCTCTTTGGTGGACGCATTGAAACGAACGACTAATCATTCGGCTGTTATCGAGCGATACGATACCGCTACGAAACGCCCGTTCTTTTATCTCAGTGAATATTCCGCTCATAGGCCCGAAGTATTGCGATACGCGAACCGGCTGAATAGGTTCCAATTATCCGGGCGTGTTTTGATAACGACAAAAGAAGAACGCGACGAAGAAGTGTATGACCATATATACCTTGTGAAACCGCCGTTTGGGCCCTACCCGGTTGAACTAAAAGAAAGTTATCCCGTGGGGCAGTCGGAGATACCTGTGGATATAGATGACGGGGCTAAGACCGTGGCATTACAGAATGTATTGAAATTGCTGGAGCTGAATAGCGAGAAAGCGGAATTCGTATTCCGATATGATAGCAGTTGGGATGGGCATACACAGCTCGAAGAGATAGGTAAGTACGCGGAGGTAAGGCGAAACATCTCAGCACAGGAATCGGTGGTATCTTAATCGGCAAATACAAACTAAAAAGGTGCAAAAAAGCTTGTTTACACTAAATTTGCATTCTGCATGTAATTCTACAACTTCATCTGGATCTTGTGCTATTTTAGCTATTACCGCGGTTTACACAACTTCCATTGTTGACGGCGGTTTCTTCGTTATGTTATAGGTCACACTCACTACTCCCGGTACCTCTGTTGTTATACGTTCACTCAACCGTTCTAACACATCGTAAGACAACCTCGTGGGCGTTGCTATTCGCGCATCCTTGCTCTCCCAACTTCGTAGCTCTATTTGCAGCCCATAATCTCTCTTACCGTCTCTCATTCCCGTTACTCTATCCTCATGTAAGATCGCCATGCACTGAAAAGCGCCACTATCTATCAACTCGGCTTCTGCTATTACTGTCGCCTTTCGCACTATTGCTACTCTTTCGGGTGTCACCTCACCGATCACTCTTGCAGCAAGAGCGGGACCTGGAAACGGAGGCCGATTATATTGTGAAGCCGGTAAACCCAACGCCTTCGCCACTTCCCGTACTCCATCCTTCCGGAGCTGCACCAGCGGCTCTATGATTTTGTAGCCAAATTCACGTTCCGGGTCAATGCCCAACTGCGTGAGTATATTATGCTGCCTTTTGATCCCTGCAACCGTCTCATCCACATCGGTAAGTATAGTACCATGCAGAAGAAATTTCGCACCGACACCTCGTACAAGTTCACCAAATACATCACGATAAAAAGTTTGTGTGATCGCTTCCCGCTTCTCTTCGGGGTCCGTTAGACCGTTCAAGGCAGCAAAGAATTGTCTTTGTGCATCTACAACTTCTACCTTTATGCCTAAATCCGCAAATAGCGAAACTACCTGTTCCGCTTCCCCTTCCCTCATCAAACCAGTGTCAATGAAATAGGTCTTCAGTCTCTCACCCAGAGCGTTATGACCGAGCATAGTAACTGTCGAAGAGTCCACACCACCAGATAAAGCGTTAATCGCTAAATCCGTACCAACAATAGCCGAAATTTCCTCTTCTTTCGCACTTACGAATTTTTCCGGGTTCAAATTTTTTATTTCCATCTCTGCGGTCATCATACTCCACATTTATTAGCTTTTTATCCTAATACAATTACAGAATATAAATGTGTACTGTTAGTTCAGGTTGTCAGGATAAATGGATATGGCGAAGGTAAAGCAAAAAGACAAAGGTGATGCAACCTTTGATGGGAGTAAAAAAAAATGCACGATATAGATACAACAAAATACGTGGTTCATGCTAACATCACAGCCGAGGGTTTTGTAGAGAAATCTGATGTGGTGGGTGCAATATTTGGCCAGACAGAGGGATTATTAGGAGAGGAGTTAGATCTGCGGGATTTGCAGAAGAGCAGTAGAATAGGTAGAATAGAGGTAAATGTCGAGTCAAAAGGCGGTAAATCTGCGGGTGAAATACTCATTCCATCGGGCTTGGATAAGGTGGAGACGGCAATACTTGCCGCTTCTCTAGAGACCATAGATCGAGTGGGTCCGTGTGTTGCGCATGTCGAAGTAACAAAGATGGAGGACATAAGGGCAACAAAGAGAAAACGGATAACCGACCGAGCAAAAGCGATAATGCGTGGCGTTATCGAGACGACAATAGACAGCGATATGATGGTGAGCGAGGTGAAACAATCGGTGCGGATGGAAGAGATAACGCAATATAAAAACTTGCCCGCGGGACCAAACATAGATAATTCGGATGCGATTATAATCGTGGAGGGTAGGGCAGATGTGTTAAACCTGCTAAAATATGGCATCAAAAACACAATAGCCGTGGAAGGCACGAATATCCCCGCCACAATACCTAAACTAAGCAAAAGGAAGACCGTAACTGCGTTCTTTGACGGTGATAGAGGTGGAGACCTCATTTTAAAGGAGCTTTTACAAGTTGCAGAGGTGGATTATGTCGCCACGTCACCGGAGGGGCGAAGCGTAGAGGATATGTCGTATAAGGAGATTTCAAAAGCGTTGCACAATAAAGCGCCGTCAGAACAGATAGAGAACAACAAGGGAAAGAAGCCGCAAGAGCAGACAAAGGTGATACAAAGGAAAAGAACTAAGGTAACAGGGAAGAAGGAAGATTCTTTAGCCCCATTCAAAACGCATTTGCAAGAGCTTGAAGGTACGCTTAAGGCACGAATGTTAGACGAAGAGAAGAACGTAGTAAAAGAGACAACAGTACGAGACCTTGCAACTGAATTGAAAGATACGGACGCGAGTGTAAAGGGCGTGGTATTTGACGGTCTGATAACTCAGCGAATAGTAGATCTCGCAAAAGAGAAGGACTTAGAATATGTAGTAGGGATAAAAGAGGGGGACGTTGCTAAAAGGCCCACGTCTCTGAAGATTCTAACGTCAGAATCCGTCTGAAACGCTGGGTGATCTACACCCACATCCCTTTTTTCTCTCTTTTTATTTACCTACTGAATTCGTGTTTGTGATTTTTTGATACTAACCCTTGAGGGTTACCGGATGTATCCCAACTCTTCATCTCGGGTCCTCGGTATCTGCGCTTGCTCCATCTCTTTCAGTCGTTCGACCACCCGTTCCATCTCTTCTGCACGCTCTTCCAAATCCTGCATGTCTATTTCAAGATTTAATGCTTGACATAGGACTTTGAGTACCGCCTGTGCACTTTTCGGGTCCACCAAATAACCAGAAGTAAGACCAAGCAAGCAAACAGCGGGAAAGCCTCTAAGTTTACCAAGACCTAACAGAAGTCCGGAAGCGCCTACTATGCTCCCTCCGGGCTCTTCTTCACGGAACTCCACACCATATTCTTTCATCTCGCCCACAAGCTCTAAATCATTCGCGGCACCGAGCACTACCTGTTTCTCCACTAGCTGTCCTATGCCATATCCCCCAAGGGTATAAATGCGAGATACGTCATACTGCTGTGCAATGTCAAGAAACTTCTCAGTAATGAAATAATGGCCCTCATTTGTTACACTCTGCTGGTCGCCAGTGATGATCAACAAATCCTGCTTCTTTGATTTACAGGCATATATCTCGTTTTTACATAAGTGGACAGTTCCGTCGTCATTCACTAATACCTGAGGTGGAAAATGCCATGAGTATATCTCTATTATCTTCTCGGCTTTTAGCTCCTGTATCATATGCTCAGCTACTAATTTACCTACGTTTCCTACTCCGGGGAGCCCTTCTATCACTACCGGCTTCTTCAATTTCAACTTCTTCAATTCATG
>JAYEOC010000103.1:0-8770 GCA_034722635.1 Methanobacteriota archaeon | reverse complement strand
GTAATGGATTTCCGCTTCAGATTTTAATACTCGCTTTAAACTTTGTAAATGTATCCAGATGTCTTCAAAATATTTACGTACATAGTTTGCTAATATAACACCGTTCCCATTTTTTTTATCCGAAATCGTTATAATTAGTTCTTTTAAGTAATCAGGTAAAAAAATCCGTTACCGGGTTTCCAATCGGAGAGCCGGCTTGTTGCAATCCCCCAGGTACCGCCAATTGTTTTCCAGTCCAATTCCCCTGCTTCACTTGCTTCTTTTAAGTATCCTAACCAATACATATAGGGCCTCAATTCTCGAATGTACGACATTCTATTTGGATACGGGGGCGAAGTTATCACAAGATCGAATTTTTATGATTACATATCGGACAATTGTTCATCAATATTAGAATGCAGTCTCGTTTGGATTAAGTCACCACAACTATTTTTAAACGACATAGATTGGTGATTAAATGAGACGTTTGATATTTTGATCATCAATCTACAAAACGCTAATTTACTATGAACTCCGATATTGTGGCGTAAAAACTTAAAAATGTTAGCTACTGAGAGGACACAACAAGAGTTTATACGCCCTATTTGTATATATACTGCAACCCCCCGAAACGTAATCTCAGTACCCAATTAGGAAGGGCTATTTTAAGTCAAGACGACTTAGTTTAAGAAAGGGTGGAAGAATGAAAGGTAAAGAGAAAGAGATCTGGATAAAAGCGGATGACAGTGTAGGGACGTGGGACGAAAAGAAAGCAAGAATCACCGCCAGCCTGGAATCAGGTATAGATGGCGTACTCGTGGAAGAATCGGACATTGCAAAGACAAAGGAATTAGGCCGTATCAAGATAGCAGCTTTTGTGACAGCCGAATCACCTGCAAAGACGAAAAAAGAAGCGGACATTATAGTTTATGGCAAGAATAGCGAAGGCGACGGTACAAAACCAGTACCTTCGGATATAAACGAATCAATAGTTTTAGAATCCTTAAAGAAGGCTGCGGGTGCTAAACCCAAAGCGGCATACGTCGAGATACGAGCTAAGGCGTCAGAGCAGTTCGCAGTAAACATAGCCGATCATTGCGATTATGTGGTGGTAATAGGCACGGATTGGAAGATAATCCCGCTGGAGAACATAATCGCGGAATTGCAGCACAAGGACACAAAGGTAATCGCGGGTGTGCACACAGCGGAAGAGGTAAGAACCGCATTTGAAACGCTAGAGCACGGTGCCGATGGCGTGCTACTGGATACAGACGATATATCAGAGATAAAACGAGCGGCGGAGATACGAGACGAGAGCCAAATGGGTAAAGTGTCTCTTTCCACGGCACGGGTGACACACGTGGAAGAACTGGAAATGGGCGATAGGGTGTGCGTGGATACATGCTCGTTGATGTCGTATGGTGAGGGAATGCTAGTGGGTTCGCAATCTTTTGCGTTGTTTATGGTGCATTCGGAATCCGAAGAAAGCCCTTACGTGGCGGCGAGACCGTTTCGAGTGAATGCCGGTGCCGTGTACGCATATGTGCTGGTAGGCGAGAAGACACGGTATCTATCGGAATTGACGTCTGGAGATGGTGTATTGGTCGTGAATTCCAAAGGTAACCTTAGAAAAGCGGTGGTCGGTAGAGTGAAGATAGAGAAACGCCCGCTTATGCTTGTGGAAGCTGAAGTAGAACTGAGTGCGGGCGAGAAGAGGCCATGCAGTATTATACTTCAGAATGCAGAGACGATAAAGTTGATGGGTAAGACCAAACCGATTTCCGTGGTTGAGTTGAAAGAAGGCGATGAGGTTCTGGTTCATGTTACCAAAGAAGCAAGGCATTTCGGGATCGCGGTTGAGGAGATGGTGATTGAGAAGTGAATGTGAATATTAAAATGTGGCAATACAGCACTAACGAATCTAAATACTAAAAGGATGTAATATTAGTTCTGTTTAGCAAGGCGAGATGAATACGACAGGAACAAATTCCGCTTGGACCACGAAAGGGGCCACTCTTAGTGATAAATCAGCACGAAAAGAATTTGGGGTTACACAAGATGAAATTATAGATGGCATTAATGATGGTAAACTACAGTATCGCGTTAATTATGTGTACGATAACCCGTATTACAAGCTGATCCGAAGCGAAGTAGAAGCTTTTGTAGCTGACAAATACGGTGACAACTACCTTACGAAAAAAAGAAACAAGAATGAGTTGGCACAGATCAACAAAGAATTGAAGAAGTTGAAAGCACAAGTGGTCGCACTCGAACAGCGAAAAATTGAAGTGTTAGCTAGTCTTGAATAATGAATAGGCATACCAAAAGCATCAACACTGTCTGCCGGTAAAGGTTTTGTGATTGTTTAGCTAACCGCAAGATTACACAGAGTTCCACGAGAGAACCGTTACCAAAAGAACCTTGTTTCTCTTTTAGCACCGGTTTTCGTTTTGTAAAGAAGAAAAAGTGTTTGATTAACGAAAAAGAACTTAAATCCGAGTGAATCCGAGTGAATCTGCGTCCTAAAGATGTAGAAGTTATACGGTATATACCAAAATCGCAAAATAATCCGGAACTCGGATTCACGGTGCCTTAACAGTCGCAAGGATCTTATCAATAATATTATCGGACGTAATACCCTCGGCTTCGGCTTCATACGTCAAAATCAACCGATGCCGCAGCACCTCATGCGCTACCGCTTTAATATCCTCGGGGATGACGTAGCCACGCCCATTCAGCAACGCATGCGCTTTTCCGGTAAGTATCAGCCATATTGACGCTCTTGGCGAAGCACCGTATTCTATCAACCCCTCCAGATCACCACCTAACTCGTAATTCGCGGGATACCTCGTAGCGTCCACGAGTTCCGTGACATAATCCTCTATCTTTTCATCCGCGTAAATCCGTTGATTAAAACGCTGTATCTCGACTACCTCAGCCCCTGTCAGGACTTCCGCCGGTGTAATCTCTATTCCTTGCGTATTTCGTTGTATTATCGTTTTCTCCTCTTCTCTATTCGGGTATTCTATTAAAAGCTTGAGTGTGAACCTATCAACCTGAGCTTCCGGTAGTTTGTACGTGCCTTCGGTTTCTATCGGGTTTTGTGTCGCCATAACCATGAACGGTGTATCTAACTTGAATGTTTCGCCCTGGATACTCACCTGCCTTTCCTGCATGGCTTCTAGCAATGCGGATTGTACCTTCGGCGGTGCTCGGTTTATCTCATCTGCGAGTATAAAATTAGTGAATATTGGACCTTTCTGTGTGCTAAACGCCGCCGTCCGGTGCTCGTATATCTTCGTGCCTGTGATGTCTGCGGGAAGCAGGTCCGGAGTGAATTGGATCCTGGCGAATTTCGCCGTTAGTGTGTCAGATAGCGTTTTCACCATCAATGTCTTTGCAAGACCCGGGACGCCTTCCAAAAGAACATGCCCATCGGCAATAAGACAGATCAACAACTTATTCAACACGTGCTTCTGCCCTACAATCACTCGTTTCACTTCCTCTAAAACCACATTTAGTCGTTTCGCGTACTCCTGTGCCTCTACATTTAACCGCTCAATTTCTTCGTACATTATTATGTCCTCTCTCTCTCTCTCTTCCTTCCTTCCTGCACGCTAAGTGCAATAGTGCCACCGCTACCCGCTATAAATAGGCAAGTCCTGACTCTTGTACTTCCAGCATCTCCACCGTTTTTATCCTGTCCAGCAGGAACACTCGCTTCTCGTTTCTTAAGTGACAATACCCCTCTACATAGCTTTCGCCTACTTCATAAGGGTCAATCACTCGTTCCGTCTCGCGAGAACCGTCTGAAATGTACACCATCTTTATCCTCTTGGCTTCATCTATCGCCTCTTCTATTAACTCCTTCTTCTGGCGTTTCGTATGTATTACACCCTCCGCCCCGCGGACAAAATCCTTGGGGTATATCTCTCGTTTCTTGAGTGCGATACGGCATTTCTCAATATTCGCACTTTCTATCACGAATATCCGTTCAGCCGGTTTTTTTACCACATATTTGCCTATCGCCTTTTCGACCTCGGCAGCCGTTATTGCGTCCACAGCTTCCAGAAATATAGCTTCTTTTTCTTTTATCAAATCCGCGAGCACACCTCTTTTTGTTATCACAGAAGAGTCAGAAATAGCTCTTAGTACCTGCGCTTGTATTTTCGCTTTTATCACTCGCATCAATTCGGGGTCGGCCTCTAAAAAGACTCCCCGTCTCAACTCCACATTGCCATACAACTCGCGCCATTCGTTTAGACTGTACAGCACATTCTGAGGTATTTCCGTTTTTGCATTTGTCTTGAGCAGTGCGATTATTTTTTCCGCATCCATGCCGTTATCCATCGCAGTCAAGAACGTTTTTTTTGTTAGCATGAATACATGCGCCTTGTCCGCGGTTTTCAACTCGGAAATACGGCTTAAAAGGAATAGAACATCTTCGGGTGTCTCAGGAAGTGCAATTATCTCGAAATTCGGCTGCACGATAACGCTCTTCACGCGCTCGTCCGTTCCACGTTGTATGCCCCAAAAAACGGGTTTTAATAGGAATACTTGCCGGGCTTTATCCCCGGTATCCTGGAGTTCTCCTTCTTCTAATAGCCCTAACAGCCGCAGATGCGAGAAGATTCGATCCAGGCTCTTTTGATTCACCGCGAACCAATCGCGGGACCTCTGCTGGAATAACGCATTCCAGACACGTTTGTAGAATAGATAGCGGTCATACCATACGTCCGCGTCCATGTGCTTCAGTTCTTCCAGGATCATCTGGTCTAGCGGGCCATAATTGCTCGACAGCACATCCAGTATGGTCATAACTCTAGTTTCCCGGCTCTGCATCAAGAACTCTTCCACCGTACTCGTAGTCACCAATGTGGGTTTACTGCCCTTATATGTTTCTTTAACGAGTTTCAACGCATTTCCGACTGATAGCAGCAGCGTGAGTCTATTCCGTGTCTTCACGTTCAGCATATTCGTGATCTTATCCGCTGTTCTCTTTGGTATTTCATGTAGAGATGGCGTTAACATAATACCGCCCGCGGCGTGTGAAAGGAACAGAAAGAGGTCCTCGAGAAACGCATATCCTTCTGATTTTATAGCTGTTATCGTTTCTTGCTCCTTTCGACTTAGCTTAGTCTTCGGTTTCGATGTGAATTCCGTGTTTATTGTTTCTCTGAACTCTTCGGGCACGACATAAACGATAGGCCCCGAAGTACCGTATTTACGTACTCGCACGAGTAAAAGCAGGCCCAGAATTCCTCTTGCCCTTATCTCGGACTTACGTGGATAATAAGAATAGAAATCGTAAGAGAATACGTTATACGGAAATACCCCGAGCTCGGATTCGCTTATTTCCTGCCTGTAAATGTCTAAAGATTCTAAAACCCAGTTGTTGAGCGCAAAAACACCTAAAATCTGCTTCTCCCTATCGGATAGTTGACTGACAATGGTTTTCACCCGGGCTTTGTCTCGTATACATTCGGCAACAAACTGGATAAGCGCGTTCTTGCTCCGTCTCTTCCGGTTATTCATGCGCCGGGCGTTGTCGCCACTATCGAGATGCCAGAGAGAGGCAAAGCTCATTATGCCATCAATTGTAAGTTTTCCCAGTCTTTCTTCCAGTTCTATCTTGCGGTCCATTATTTATCGTTTCTCATGGATATTGGCGTGACTACATAGTACATTTATCTATTCGTTAAAATAATTTCAACTATGACCACGCAGGATTATGACCCCCTGATTGTGCAGGGCGACAAGACGATACTGTTGGAGGTGGACAATCCGAGATATGAAGATGCCCGGGATGCGATAATCCGGTTCGCAGAGCTGATAAAAAGCCCGGAACACGTCCACACGTATAAAATAACCAATCTTTCGCTATGGAACGCAGCCGCAGCGGGCATGAAGGCATCACAGATAATATCGGCACTGGAATCCTTTAGCAGATATGAGGTACCTGAGAACGTTATCACCGATATAACAGATTACATATCGCGATATGGCAGATTGAAGCTGGAGAAACGAAACGATGCGGTAGTGCTCAGGAGCGATGACGCGATTTTGATGCAGGAAGTGATACGAAACAAGAAGATCATGTGCCATCTCACAGAGGAGCAGATAGATGCGAAAACGGTGGTTGTAAAATTAGGGGCACGTGGCTACATAAAGAAAGCGCTTACCGACATCGGGTTCCCGGCGGAGGACCTCGTGGGGTACGTGAAGGGTGAATTATTACCAGTCCAGCTCTTGGATACCACACGAAGGGGCTTGCCGTTTTCATTGCGGCAATATCAGATAGAAGCTGTTGATTCGTTCTATGCAAGCGGCAGTGCTGCGGGCGGTAGTGGTGTTGTGGTGCTGCCTTGTGGTGCGGGTAAGACCGTGGTGGGGATGGGCGTAATGGCGAAACTGGAGACGAATACGCTTATTGTTACTACCAGTACGGTAGCTTCGCGACAGTGGCGAGCGGAACTGCTGGATAAGACGAATCTGGAAGAGGAAGAAATCGGTGAATACGGTGCCGAGAGAAAAGAGATAAAGCCTATAACTATTGCGACATATCAAATACTCACCTACAGGCCTCGGAAATCTGAAGATGCAGATAATTTCCCGCATTTCTATCTGTTTGACGAGCGAAACTGGGGCTTGATCATCTATGACGAGGTGCATCTGCTGCCTGCACCAGTTTTCCGGGTGACGGCGGAACTACAGGCGATGAGGCGATTAGGACTTACCGCTACGCTGGTGCGAGAGGACGGTCGAGAGCGGGATGTATTCTCTTTGATCGGGCCCAAGAAATACGATGCGCTCTGGAAAGAGTTGGAACAGCAAGGCTGGATTGCGGAAGCGGTTTGTAACGAGATAAGGCTGAAGATGGACGATGAGCACAGATTGCAATACGCGCTCGCACCGGACAGGAACAAATACCGGATCGCGGCGGAGAACCCACAGAAATACGTGACAGCACGGCAAATTGTGGAATACCATCGTAAACTGGGCGACCGGATACTGGTGATAGGTACGTATCTGGACCAGTTGGAACGTATGGCGGAGATGCTGAATGCAAAGTTATTGACGGGAAAGACGCCGAATCGGGAACGGATGCAATTATACGACGATTTTAGAAGCGGCGAAGAAGATGTCATGGTAGTATCGAAGGTCGCGAATTTTGCCGTGGATTTGCCGGATGCGAATGTAGCAGTACAGATTTCGGGCACTTTCGGGTCGCGGCAGGAGGAGGCGCAACGGCTGGGTCGGTTATTGAGACCGAAGAGTGATGGTGCGCAGGCGTTCTTTTATACGCTCGTTAGTAAGGATACGAAAGACCAGGATTTCGCGGCTAAACGGCAGTTGTTCCTGACTGAACAGGGTTATAGATACGTGATAAAGGATGATTTTGGTGAATGTTCGGCATAGAGAGATTGTAACTAACAAAATAGAATCATTTATTGCAGATTAACACAGAAGAAAACAAATCCATGAAACAAATCCATGAAACAAATCCATGTGAATCTGCGTCTAAATATGTAGTAGTTATACATTATATACAACGGAAAATACTAAATTAAGGTACCAGGATAGGACTAATTATAGGGTACGGGTGAACTGAAGCAAGATGAAAACGGCAGAGGAGCAATCACGGGAGCGGCAAAGGATCTGGCATTCGTTACCCGAAGGTGAGGTTTACCTCGCACCGACTGAGCCGGACGATTACTTCAAAGGCATAAAATACGATATTTCACCGCGGCAGTTCGGGCTGCGAGTACGGAAACACGACATGTATTGCGAGTTAGGTGGTCCAAGACACCGCTACAGCAGTTTCGTCTTTATCGAGGCGTTAAACGATGCGGCTGAGATAGAAGATGGTCGGGTAGAAGTCATAGGTCCGGAGCTAAAGGAGATAGAGGGGCAATCGCTACCTTTCGGGTTCTGGGTAAGATACTATGGCGAGCACTTAACAGAAGATTACTTAGATTTGCTTACAAGATGGACCTATTTCGCATTGGAGGAAGGTGAGGGCTGGATGCTGCTTAACACGCGGGATACCATCTGGTTACGGCTGCATAAGAAGGATGCACATAAGCATGACTTCAAACATCTTGGTCAAGCGATGATAAACCTTTGCAAGATACAATTTCCGCTCGTGGAGCGTGCGGATGTGAAGATACTGGTGGCAACTGAGGCCTTGGGCGGTGCGGAGTACACGAAGAAGCTTATAGATACCGTTTGTGTGCCGTATTGGGAAAGTGCGGATGAAAAGACCAGGCGGTTCTCAGATGAAGACGTGGACAGTTTTTACGGCTGCACTATCTGTCAAACTTTCGCACCGAGTCATGTATGCGTGGTTGCGCCGGATAGACCGCCGTATTGCGGTATAATCACGTGGATAGGTGCGAAAGTGATGTGCGATCTCGATCCGTACGGGTATATATTTGAGATGCCGTTGGGCGAGTGTGTTGATCCGTGGGGTGGCGAATACACGGGTGTGAACGAGAAGATATTTGAGAAGTCGAACCGGTCTTACAAACGTGTGGTGATGTATTCTTCGATTACATACCCGCAGACGAATTGCGGCTGTTTCGAGGCTGCTATCTTTTACATACCCGAAGTTGACGGGTTGGGGCTGGTAGATCGCAGATATAGTGGCGATACGCCGCTGGGCATGACGTTCTCGCGACTCGCAGGGCTTATTAGCGGTGGGCTGCAGAACCACGGGTATTGTGGTATCTCGTTTAGAACGCCGCGGTCGAAGAAGTTTGTGCGTGCTGATGGTGGCTGGCACCGTATA
>JAYEOC010000102.1:0-9072 GCA_034722635.1 Methanobacteriota archaeon | reverse complement strand
CTATTACATGCCATTATTAGGTCGTGTCCCAATTTGCAGAAAAGTATATGTACCCTGCATTACAAAAGGAAATGTTAAGGGATTCGCGAAATGGGAGAAGTAAACGTAGACGAATTCTTTTGTCCAAATGAGGCGTGTCCAGGTTACGGAAAGAAAGGGAAGGGGAATATTGGGCTAAAGGAACACTATGGAAGAGGGTTGTATTTGGAAACGAGGAAGAAGTGCTCAGCGCACTAAAATTGGCAGGAAACACCATTAACACATCTTTTTCTGATGCTTTTCCTGTCGAAAATATTCGGTATAACCGCTCTATTCACAAAACAAAGAAAAAAATCCGGTGAAGTATAGAATTCTTCAAAAGAGCCGAAATATCATTAGAAATAAAATCCCCTTACGCAATCCGGCTTCCTTGCTAACAGGTCGCGAGTACTAACAATGCCCACGAACACACCATTTTCCACTACGGGCAGTCTCTTTATGCGCTTCTCCGCTGCAAGCTTGCACACTTCATCTATTGATACTTCTGGCCCGATAGTAATCACAGGGAATGCCATTATTTCTTTTGTTTTCACCTCGCTTGCCTTCCGGTCCTTCAATAATACTTTCAATGCTAAGTCGCGCTCTGTAACAATTCCTACGGGTTCACCTTCTTTTGTTATCGCTACACTTCCTATGCCAAACTCGTCCATATCATTCGCTATTTTCGTGACCAACGTGTCTTCATCTTCCGTGATGATTGGATGTGTCATTATATCTCTAACTTGCATCTTCACGTTTTCTCCTTTTTTATCTGTTTTAAATAAAAAATAGGAGACTACCGAACTGACCCCCTGTTTACCTCTACTTGCTAAAGCACGCACTTCGGGATAAAATATCTTTACATACTCTGACTTCTTTGTCAACATGTTTTTAACACTTACAATACCGAGGAGTACATCGTGTTCAACCACCGGCAGCCTTTTCATGCCATTCTTTACTACGAGTTCACATGCTTCTTCAACTGACGTTTCAGGCGCGATAGTAACCAAGGGGGAAGACATTATTTCTTGTGCTTTTACTTCGCTTGCCTTCCTATCCTTTAATAGAACTTTTAATGCTAAGTCGCGCTCTGTAATAATCCCTACGGGTTTACCTTCTTTTGTTATAACTACACTCCCTATCCCCAGTTCTGCCATATCCTTCGCTATCTTAGTGACCAACGTGTCTTCATCTTCAGCGATTATTGGACGTGCCATTATATCTCTAACTTGCATCAAATCCACTCGCTTATGCGGATATTCCGTGCCCACCAGGGGCTTTACCCCTTCACACACATACAGAGCGAATTTTTGAAATATAGTCGTTCTCTTATGCCCCGTTTCAAAGAACTCCTCATCGGCCGCCAGGTCGAAATCTAGTTCATAATTTCCAGGACCCGGTGGTATGAACTCTAATATTGCCACGTTACCCTTGTGAGTTGCCGTGTACTTCCCCAAATATTGCTTACCGGTATAAGCCGTCGTGAAAAGCGAAATGAATTCCATAAATGATCTATCCTCTCGGAACAAGCAATTTCCCTGTTGATCGGTGATTGATAACCTGTATTTGTTGAATTGAACGCCAAGAGCTGGCTCATAATCGTACCACTTTACCGTTTCACTAAACCTGAAGATAATCCCTATTCTGCACCATTTCTGAGGAGTTGTTATCTCAAAAGAGCCGGAAATCTTTAGCCGTCCATTCTTTTTTTTACTCCCTTCAAACCTCGCCACTTCCCTTCCCGAGGCTGTTTCCCTCTTAGGTTTCAAAAAGCCGTAAACAACCAAAAGCCATATGATAATCGTAAACAAAACACCCCTCCGCAAGTCCATAGTTTTCTCTATTCCCCTGTATGTTGTTAGCTTTTATGATTGAATAGCTAAACAGATAAGTATTTAGCCACCCTAAGTTATATAACATTTTAATGTAGCCAAAAATAGAAACATTTATATGGCATAAATATCAGGATTAACTAACGGGGACGCTATTACTATTGTGATAACAGGAGAAACCGAAGACAATGTCTCAAAAAGGGGAGAATATAGGAGGAGAGAGGGATGGTAAGTAAATTTGTAGGTGCGCTGAAATGTTTTTTGAAACGTCCCGCCGACTCGATGAGGATTATGATGAGCATGAGTTCTCGTGATCCGCGAGCAGTAGAAGCGATAAAAGCGCATTGTCCCGGGATAGACGTGGAGAGTGTAGGTTTTTATGCCGGTATATTCTTAGCGGTTGTTTTCCTTGTCTTTTGCATGCTGGCGTACGTGATGTCGCTGTTTTATGGCGCGGGCGGCATGTAACAGATTTAGAGGGGTATGATTACCGGAACTCTTGATTAGATCATGCCCTCCCGACTAAATAAATGCGAGATATATGTTTGTATAACCTGAGTGCAATCTTATGGTTTACTCTTTTCGTGCTGGTACAGTATAATCTTCATATGCCGTTACTAAATACTTCGCTAATAGTATTGATGTGCAATAAAAAAGCACTAACATAACAAATCTTACATCCCGGAAGACCAATTCCAACGGCTGCGATACGTACGTTTCCACCACTTCACCCATAATCGTGCATAAAAGTCCGTACCACCTCAGCCCATAATAAAACACAGCATATATGTTTAGCGCGCATAGGCCAAAGGCTACATGCTGGATGACCCGGGTCAAATCCGGCTTGTGTTTCACCTTCACGGACAAAGCACAGAGGTATCCGAAGAGGAACCAGCCGATTATGATAAGCGAAATACCCGAAAGTGTACTTTCCCAGAATGTAATATTGTTGTCTATGGTTATAGCCATCCGCCACGAAATCGCCGCTGCTATTATCACCACTAAAGTTAGTGCATGTGTCATCAGTCTGAATATGGCTTCTTTTATGCTCTTAGCACGTTGCTTTGGTCTTTCTTTGATTAGCAGCCTGTATTTTTCGTCCATCCCTTTTAAATACCGAACCGAGCCAAGTAATATGCAATAATACATTACGAAGATGACATATCTCAAATCACGATAAATGAAATCCTTAGGCACGGAAACTTCTACATGCAGTAAACCCGACCATCTCAGCCCATAGTAAATCGAAATATAAACGTTTAGCACGAGAAGGCTAAGGGCAATACCGCGATAAATCCTGTTCGTCACCGGCCAGTCCGAATGTTTCCGGGACATAAAGAACATGTAAGCGAAAATGCCCCAGCCAAATATGAATAGACTCAAACCAGAACACGCACTTTCACAGAAAGTTATCTTTTCATCCGAGCTTATGATTGCTCGCCATAAGAACGCTATGCCCGCTATTACTATTAATACCCGTTCGTCTGTTAATACACGGAATATAAATTCTCTCCTGTTCATCTTCACAATCCCCGGATATTCGATAAGGAAAATAGTGAATAGCCAAACAGGGCCCCCTCTTTGGCTATGTGTTACTCCGCCTCTGCTTTCTTAATCAAGAACTCACACTCTTCAGATGCCCTTTCCAGGTATTTGGCTAACACGATTGTTGTGCAATAAAAGATCGCCAACACAAAATATCGTATATCCCTTAAGATGAAATCCAACGGTGCCAAAGTTTCTTCTGAACCGACAATGTATATTAACTTATACCACCTCATGCCGTAGTAAGTGATAACATAGATGTTTACCGCTAATAGAGAAAAGGCAAAGCCTTGATATATCTTTGCAACTGTTGGTCGGGTTGTCCTTAATGATAATGAAAATATGTAACCTAAGAGAATCCAACCCAGCATGATCATCGCCATCCCCGAGCACATACTCTCCCAGAGAACTACCTGTTTGTCGAAACTTATGATTGCTCGCCATAAGAATACCAGACCCAAGATTACTATTACGGACCGTTCATCAGTTAGTATACTGAACATTGCTTCGCCCGCACCCGCTCTTCGCTTCTCCGGCATATCCGCGGTTCTCAACAGGTAATTGTCGTGCATCTTTTGTAGATGCCCTGTTGCCCATATTATGCCACAATACGCCAAAACCAACATGGCGTATCTCACATCACGAAGGAGATAATCCTGAGGCACATAAACCTCAGTTTCCGCCCATAATCTATACCATCTCATCCCGTAGTAAATAATAACATAAAAATTCAAGGCACATGTGCTAATGGCAATTCCCTGAGCCAGCTTATTTGAGATAATCCAGCTCGTCTCTCTCCGGGACAGAAGATAAAGGTAAAAGAATATAAACCAGCCCAGTAGGATAAGAATAGCACCTGAGCAAACGCTCTCCCAAAGCTCTATCTGTTTGTCAATGCTTATGAAAGTTCGCCATCCAATCGCCACAAGCGCAATCACGGCTAAAGTTTTCCAATCCATTATTATCTCTTCAAGTTTTCCAGTCGTGCTCATTTTTATCTTTCCGCTCTTGTATATTCTACCTTCTGATACGCTTTGCTATATTCTTGAATACAAGAATGGTATATAAATACTTTTCTGTTTTTTTTACAGTTGCTACTTTTGCAATTAGTACTTATCGTATCCGCTAACCCCTGGAACTGCTATTAATTACGTAATGACTGGCTGGCGGGTATACGTTAGAACGGGCAAATAAAGAAAAGGGGAACCAAAGGTTAGTTCTTATAGGTACTTTTAAGCGATGAAAAATAAAACCACTTACACTGATTCAAGACGCTGATGCACACGTATTTGTCTTCTTCTGCGTTAATCAGCGTTGATCTGACTCATTAACCAATTTTGGTTAGATGTTATACTTCCTTGTTCTTCTATTGTCGCATTAACAGGGCAATAACGACAAAATAGACATATGATGGACGATCCTAGATATACCGCCCGCTATTTCTTCTTGTACTCGGTGTAACTGCATTTACCGCATGAATACCTGTCTTTATGCTCGCCTAAAAACACACCGGCACCGCACCGGGGGCACACCTTCCGCTTCCTTCGTAATTTCACTGCACCCTTTTCTTCTACCACTTCATAAAGCGTATGTATTGCTGCCATATCTTCTATTCTCCTTTTTCACCCTCTGCTGCGCCAAAATTCCGCTCTAGTATATGTTCATGCTCTATCGCTTTTAACCTATCTTCAGTTTCATATACCTTTGCATAGCCTACCGTTTCTCTTTTACCAAATTCCTGTTTCATCCAGTCTATTACGAGCAGGTTGGAACCGCACCGAAGCTCTTTTATTAATACACTACGTGCTGCTTCTCTGCTTGGTGACGCACCTTTCTCTTCGCCTTCCCCTTTGTACTTTAACAGGAAAAACACTTCCGTCCTATTCAATATTTTGTTATCCCTCTTCTCCGAAATTTCTATCTCCATCTTTCTTTACCTCACTTTTAATGCGTACCGCCCTTCTTTTTTTAGTTCCATCTTCTTCGCTATCTCTGAACCTTCAGCATCTACAATCACAACGTAACCGTTCCAATCTCTACTGATCGAATTAGAGCCGCATTTGCAGACCGTTTTTCCTTCTTCTATTATCCTATGACAATCCCTACATGCCCTATCCATGACTTTTTTTTTATTTTTTTACAAAAAAGCGGTACTTTTAGCCAAACATTCTTTTCCAAATAAAGGTTGTTGATATTGCTTTCAAAGAGCATGTTTCAGGATTAATATTAATCTGCATGCTCACTTTGTCTTCCCCTCTGCCACCTTCAGCTCTTTCTCTCGCTCTTCTTCTATCCATTCTAGCTTCCCCAATCCAGGCTGCCGCATCGTCAAACCTATTTTACTATCTCCCGGGTCCTTCTCGTTCAACGAAATCGCAACTATTCTCGCTCGTACTTTGTCTCCTTCTCCTAACGTTCTATTAGTTTCCTTAGTATTGAGTTTTACCCCTTTTTCGTCATACGAGATATATTCGTCTGTGATCTGACTGATATGTAACAAACCATCTAAAGGCCCTATCTCAACAAAAGCGCCAAATTCTACTATTTCTGCCACTTCCCCTTCCACTATCTCCTGCATCTTGGGTCTAAAGACGAGCACATCAAAGGTCGTTTCGTAATAAACGCCACCGTCTCCGATCATTATCCGCCCTTCTTCTGTCTTCACAACATCCAGTATCGCAAGGAACATCCCTACTGTTTTATCCATCCGCCCTTCTAGCTTATCCTGTAACATCTCCTTCACGACAAGCCGCTGATCGCCGCCCAATCTCTCTGGCGGTACCCTTACTACATCAATCGCTCTTATTTTTACGTACATCTATTTGCTTTTCCACCTCTGATACATGTAACCTCGTGGAGATTATAGCATCCGGGTTCAACGAAATCGAGTCTATCCCACATTCGACCAGGAACTCAGCGAATTCCGGGAAATCACTCGGTGCCTGTCCACAAATACCTATCTTTCTCCTTGGTTCATGTTTATGCGCTACCTCTATAACATGTTTCACCAGCCTCTTCACTGCCTCGTTCCTTTCGTCAAATATGTGTGCTACCAGGTCAGAATCACGGTCCAATCCCAGTGTTAATTGCGTTAAATCATTCGACCCTATGCTGAACCCGTCAAACACCTTCGCAAACTCATCTGCCAGAATTACATTTGATGGGATTTCGCACATCACGTACACTTCCAGCCCGTTTTCGCCTTGTTTCAATCCGAACGCCTCCATCGTTTCTATTACCTTTTTACCCTCTTCCGGCGTTCTGCAAAACGGGACCATCACTCTCAGGTTCGTCAATCCCATCTCGTCCCTAACCTTCTTTATCGCCTTGCATTCTAACCGAAATGCCGGCTTGAATTTCTCGTCGTAATATCGTGATGCGCCCCTCCAACCGATCATCGGGTTACTTTCTTCAGGTTCGTATAGATACCCTCCTATTAAATTCGCATATTCATTTGTCTTGAAGTCGGACAACCGCACAATCACTTCGTTGGGATAAAAACCCGCGGCGATTCGCCCTATACCCATTGCCAGATTGTCAATGAAGAATTCCACTTTGTCCGTGTACGCGGTACTTCTTGCGTCTATCTCTTTTATTACCTTCGCTATCTTCCGGTCATTCCCCGCTCTTTTCTTTAACTTATCGTATTCTATCAGTGCCAGCGGGTGGATGCCGATATAAGAATTGATTATAAATTCTTCACGGGCTAAACCCACGCCATCATTCGGAATTTGCCCCTGGAAAAAGGCATTCTCCGGAACTCCGGCATTCATCATTATCCGGGTGCGAGGTCTCGGCACATTGTCCAGAGACACTTTATCTAACCGGTAGTTCAATTTGCTTTCATATACTCGCCCTATACCCTCTGAACAATCTACTGTAACTCCTTTTACATTCTTTAACGCTCGTGTTCCATTTACAGTGCCAATTACGCAGGGGATACCCAGTTCACGAGAGATGATAGCAGCATGGCAGGTTCTTCCTCCTCGGTTAGTAACAAGCGCAGCCGCTATTTTCATTATCGGTTCCCAGTCAGGATCCGTCATCTCAGTAACCAGCACCTGCCCCGGCTTGAATTCATGTATCGCCTTCGCGTTTTCTATTACGTTTACTTCCCCATACCCTATTTTCGACCCAACCGCTTCGCCTTCTACTAACAGCCAACCTTCTTCCTTTAGTAAATCACGGTCCTCCTCGAGCACATAAGTCTCGAGCACGGCAAGGTCCTTCTGCGAATGCACCGTTTCCGGCCTCGCCTGGACTATGAAAAGTTTATTGGTCATACCATCTTTCGCCCATTCGATGTCCATCGGCCTACCATAATGCTCTTCTATAATGCACGTCCAGTTCGCGAGTGTGAGCACTTCTTCATCCGTCAGCACGAATCTTTTCTGCTCTTCGGACGTGACTCTTCTTTGTTTCGTACCAGTACCCTTTTCATTATAAATCATTTTCTTCCGCTTTGTGCCTACTTTCTTACCCACAAGCGGCTTAAAACCTTCCCGTAATGTCGGCTTAAAGACATAAAACTGGTCTGGATTTACGGCACCTTGCACAACGTTCTCGCCTAAACCGTACGCACCGGTGACGTAAACAACATCTTTAAACCCGGATTCGGTATCTATGGAAAATATGACCCCGGAAGACGCTAAATCCGAACGGGCCATCTTTTGCACACCAACAGAAAGATATACGCTGAGATGATCGAACCCTTTGTCCACGCGATAGGAAATCGCTCTGTTTGTGAATAGAGAAGCAAAACATTCCATCACCTTCTCCATCAGTTCATCCTCACCTCTTACATTTAAATACGTCTCTTGTTGACCTGCGAAACTCGCGGTCGGTAGGTCTTCCGCAGTTGCACTACTTCTTACCGCCACGTCCACATTTTCGCCATATCTCTGCTCCATCTCTTTATAAGCGGCTCTTATCTCGTCTTCCAAATCACGAGGACACGGGGCATTTTTTATCAACCGCCTTATCTTGTTACCGCGTTTAAATAGGTTCTCCATGTCGTGTGTATCCAAATCCGCCAGCGTTTCTTTGATTTTCTCGCCTATACCTGCTTCTTTTAACAGATACACATAGGCTTCGGCTGTGGTGGCAAATCCGGAAGGAACGTCCACTCCCTTTGATTGCAGGTTCTTTATCATCTCACCGAGAGACGCATTTTTGCCGCCAACCAGTGCTACATCATCTTTTCCAACTTCATCAAACCATTTTACGTACTTCATAATCTGCTCTCCATTATTTACAATCTACGAAAAAGCTCAAATAAACTTTTCATTTTAGTTATATAAAAAGCAACATTCAATATCCCGGGGACTACCGGGGGTATTATAATTCACATACCAAAGAACAGAAACAAAGAATCCGGGAACTATACTCATCCATGAATGAACAACGCGGCAACGCAGAACGGTATAGTCAAAGCGTACATCGCCAGCACCGCTTGCTTCTCTGTCATTCTGTAATAGTATGGCAGCACCCATTTCAGTGTCAAATTATTCGGGACTTTTAACGTTCCATCCGCTAGTACTTCTCCAAATTTCACAGTCCGCCATCGCCACTCATGCGGGTGAAGTCGGTGCATCAATCTCCAGTAAGCATACATCAAGAAATTGACCGTGTGCGGTATTAACATGACGAATCCCGCAACTAAAAAGCCGGATACCAC
>JAYEOC010000101.1:3030-9144 GCA_034722635.1 Methanobacteriota archaeon | reverse complement strand
GTTTTTATATTCCCACGAATAAACAGTTACGAAATAGCGGTTATAAGCGTAAGGACGTTTGTGTCAAGACCTGCCAGAATCATACCTATGCCAATGGTAGCTAAAATTAACCCCATCAAACGCGTTATCACATTGATACCATTTTGTCCCAGACGTTCCACGAT
This sequence comes from Methanobacteriota archaeon, assembly GCA_034722635.1. Classification (GTDB taxonomy): domain Archaea; phylum Halobacteriota; class Syntropharchaeia; order Alkanophagales; family Methanospirareceae; genus QENJ01. Next base: position 8,980 of record JAYEOC010000101.1, on the reverse strand, counting down.
TTGCTCGGACTCCCGAAAGCACATATACGTAATACCGCACATCACCCCGAAAGCCAGCAGAGATAGGATTATATGTATCAGATCAAAACCGGCGGCATAACCCATTGCCACTGCAATAGTACCCGGGCCCCCTAATATCGGGATTCCTAACGGCGATATTGCAACATTGAGTCGTGCTTCGCGGCTAGATGCTATATCATCATCAGTGGGTGTATGGATGCTAGAACCCGACCCTTGCAACATCTGATAGCCAATCATAAAAAGGACTATCCCACCGGTAATCCGCAGCGCAGGTAGTGTGATGCCAAATAGCTTAAAGATAAAATTACCGATAAAGCTTAAAATGGCAATGAGCACAAATGCAAACAGAATACTATTCCTGGCTACTGCTTTTTTTGTTGCCGCATCGTCACCATCGGTTAAACTCATGAAAACAGGTGTATTGGCAATGGGATTCATAATAGCAAAATATCCGCCCAAACAAGTACAAAGAAACCCGGCTAACGTCGTTGTATCCATATTAGCACGTACCTCCTACACTATGATAGTCCTGCGTTTTTTGGTGCGCCACTTCCATGCCCCACATGTGTTCCACGATGTTACTGTTTGATTTTCCTATATATAAAGTTATCACGTTAGCAACGTGCCCTGTATAACAAGATAGGTATTAGAATTTGATAAGTGTACTCTTTTGAGATATTCGATAACGTATGGAACTGAATAGTAATTTAGAAGCCCCTTTTCGATTAGTTTTCCGTATATCCGGTAGAACTTCCGAGAGATAGGAATTCTAGTAATAGAACCCAAATCGTTTCAATGGAGTCTGTTCAAGAAGCCGGATGGCCAAAAGCACAAAGTGTCCCTTATACTCCTGCGGATAACATCAAAAAACCGATTTTAGCCCTTCCCAGATTGTATCTATATTTATGTGTACCACCCGCAGCACAACATAAGCACCGATAAACGTTCCGATAATGCTACCGATATTCGCTAACGCCGCCACCAGGATGACTTTAAACAGCTTGTTAGCCATCAACTCACGCAATGATTCCGTATTCATCATGCCCTTTACGTCTTCAGCCGATGGTTTTCGCATATACGCCTCCGTCAAGCCCGCAAACCAGCCTGCCGCTAAAAACGGATTCAAAGAAGTAAGCCACGCCACGCAAAATGCGGTAAGCACAGAAAGTGGATGCCCTCTTGCCAGCACAACTCCCGCTGCCGACAGGGTACCATTTATTATGAACCACCAAAAAAACGCCTGGAGCAAAACTTCAAAAGTCATGCCCGAGAAAAAAAACGCTAAGAGAATAACCACAAGTGCTATGCCTAATCCCACAACTAACAGATTCTTCAGGCTCAGGTTAAAACGCTTAGTCGGTATTGAACACAAGTCCTCCTTGGACTGTATCCGTTCCGGATGGTCGAACAGTTTCTTTATACCCGCTACATGTCCTGCACCCACAACCGCAACTATCGTCCTTTCTCGTGTGTTTGATATGTTTTGATCCGACACATTGGAAGTTGTGTCCAGGACCTCTTTAGCTGGAAGTTGCTTCGAAAGCTCAAGTAAGCTACCCGCGATATAAGCATCTCGTTCGTCTAACAGCGCGGTTGCCGCACCGGGCGAAAATTCACGCAGTTCTTCTACCAATTGTGATACTACATCCTCATCCGTTATGCTGTCGAGGTCTACGACCACGCCTTTACTTGTGAACCCACCTCCAAGACGGGACTCAATGTTTCCGTCGTCATCGCCGTCCTTTCCCCGGCCCATGTGGAATATAGCGAATAAGATCGAGAACACCATTTTTAGCTTCTCCAGGAACTTCATCTTTTTCCAGAACCGCTGCATCGTTATCTGAATTGGTCGGTCCACTAAAGCAATCTGGCAACCGAACTCTTCTGCTTTTTTTATCGCTGCCATCATATCAGCACCGGGCTCGATGCCGAGTTCATTGCCCATCTTTCGCTGTACGTACGCGAGTAACCAATGAGTAATCATTAAAAAAGGTTTGCCGCCAGATAAAACCTCTTTCACCTGGACTTCTTCTACCTTCCCTTGCAAGGCATCATATCTTGCCGCACATAACTCCACGGCAACCACATCCGGCTTTTCGCGGTCTATTACTTCTTCTACCTCTCGTACGCTTTTCTCTAAGATGTGCCCTGTTCCGACCAAAATAATGTTCGCGTGCATGTTTTAGCTTGACCTGTACCTCAATATTGCTGCAACACCACCAAACGCACGATTCAATTGCGAACCTTCCTCAAAATCCGGTGATATTACTTCCACACCTGCGCCTATACCCTCCGCCTTTTCTACTAACTCGTGCATAAGTTTTGTGTCGAGTTCCGCCGAGAACAAAAGCGTATCCACTGCACCCATCTCCAGCTTATTCCTCACTTCACGCTCACCATATGTCACCATCCGGTCATCATTTGCCAATAACTGCATGAACCGTACCATGAGCTTCTTCTCCGCCATCAAGTCCATGCCTTCCAGAACATCCCCGGCCTTTTCCACAAGTTCGGAAAGCCCGGATTCATCTGTATAAGCAACGTCAAAAGCGCCAAGGATTTTGTTCTGGAGCTCGTAATGCAGGTAAGACCCTTTCAAGAAATCGTCCTTCGTGGGACTCGGTCCGCCAATTAAGATGCCTTTGAGGTCCTTCACATTAAGCAAAACACGGGTTACATGCTCTCCGATTCGTTTATAAAAGTCATCTATTGCTATTTCTCGTAACCGCTGGAATCGCGCTGACGACTGCCCACCTTTCCGTATCTTACCGGGAACCGAAGAGGTTAAGTGCTTCAGCGACTCCACGGTTTTGCCACGTAAGGTGCCAATTGTCGCTTCCCGCCGGTCAAGTACGAGTAACCCGTAGGTCTCCTTCTCTACTACCATCTCCTCCAGCGGCTCAATGAAGAACGAGGAATCGCAATGGTAGATATAGGAATAAAGCTTTTCCGGTGGCTCCAAGATGGATGTTTCTACATTCGTCTTGTCTCCGCCCTTATCTACCGCGCCGCAAAAAATGACTATCCCGTTCTCACCGACCGACAAGTATCTCAGCTTTGACAATATAGAATCCAAAGAACTCTGAACGTTGGTACGAGTGGATTTGCTCTTTATGTTCATCGCTTGCCCGTATTCCTCACGGAGATGGGAGCTAACATCCGATATTTGCTTATCCTTCGGGATGTAAACAGATATGAGTTCTGTACCTCGCCCGCCCTTCTTGCTCAGGTCTTCCAATACCGTCCTGAACTCGTATTTCTTTATTCTATCCATAGTTCCGTCTATACCCTGTTGTGCATCTTCTTTTCTAAAAGAAAATGGTTTATGCGGCAACCGGGGCTCGAACCCGGGTTATAGGCTATTTCCCTGCCCTATTGTTATTGGAATAGTCAAACTGTTTAAAAATCAAAGAGGCCGTTGGGAAGCCCATGTCCTACCACTAGACTATTGCCGCTTTTCTATAAAGAGCCTCAAAATCATTGAATTCTGATGCCAGCATAGTGGCAGCCGTTACTATTGCCGCCAAAGGGTCTCCTTCCTTCATTTTTACATACAAAACGGGTTCGCTCGTCAGCATGTGTTTAATCGTATAAGTTGCAATATCTACCTGTCTATTCTCCAGCAATTTCGATGTTAGCGGAACTAAAAGCGTATGGTCTTCTCCTGCTATCTCGATCTTAACTTCTGTATCCTTCATCTCCAGAATCTTTACTTTCTTCTCCTGCTCGTCCATACGCTACACCAAACAAGTTCCATAATCTTCAGATAGATTCCTTGTTTCTACCCGCTCGCATATATCACATGACAATGTATTATCCTCTTTCCGCTTCAGGGTTCCTTTACATTTCGCACATATCGCTCTTACCACGCCTAACTCCTTACCTTCCGTGCTGAGTCTTAACGCTTTTGCGTCTATCACTTTCGCTTTTACCACGTCAAGATACCCGAATTCCTGTCGTAGCTCGTTCACATAGCCGTTTCTTACGTTTGATATATGAATAATACCCTGATTGACAGCCGCGATTTCGCGATTCTCCTTACCTTCCACGCACGCTATACTCACAACGGCAACGGTATCCTTTATATCGCCAATCTGGCCTATAACCACATCTCCGTCTTGGATTACCGGCGGTGTCTCTACCTTCGGCGCTACACTTATAACCCTTTTATCGCTTATGCTGACATCCCCGATGTACAAGGCATATAAATTACCTTCGTCATCGTATACCCCGTCACCAAGAATGTATTCCTCAGAAGTGCCCAAGAAATCCCCTGGTAGTACCATCTCGCTTTCCATTTTCGTTCTTTACCTCTCCCTATTTATTACTGTCTATATACATAAACCTTTTTGAATCTTTTATCTTATTCACGCTTATAAGGCGGGCCAAGAAAGAAGTGACTTAAACAAATTGCTCTACCTTTAGCCCTGTTTCACCTGTCTTTACGTCCAGCGCGAGTGCACCCGCCATCTCCAGCGCCATTTTTATTCGATCCTTTTGTTCACCCGGCAGCACCAAAACCGAGCCTACACCACCCATAGCGTCCAATCCCCCGGCTCCTGTTACTTTCGCGCCCAACGCGCCGGACTCCTGCGACCACTTTACAAGTTCGCTCAAACGTCTTGGCACTACCCCTATCGCATCCAGCAAGCCGTGATTTATGTCCATCAACGCGCCCAGCGTTACGAAATCTTCGCGTTCTAGCGCTATGAGCGCTTGTGCCGTTAATTCGTCTGCAGCATCGAAGATGTGCTCGAATATGTCACTAAAAGATTTTCGGCGTGTTTTTACCGCTTCCACTATCGTTTTTGTCTTCAAACTAATTTCAGCAGTTTTCGTGAGGTCCGTACTCAAAGGTATGCTGCCAATAGTGCCGATAATTAAGTCCAGCTCGGCTAACGGTAATCTCTTCACTTCTGCGTTTTCTATAAACACATACCCGCCGTAAGTAGAAATCGCGGTATCCACCGGGCTTGCATTTCCCTGAACCGCTTTTTCAACCGAATGTGCATCTTTTCTTATCCCTTCTAAGTCCGTAGCCACGCCAAAATATTCCTTTAGTGCCGCGATAGTAGCAACGCAGGTGGCTGCTGAGGACCCTAATCCGGCAGAGAGCGGTATCTCCGAGCTTATTTCTAGCTCTACACCTTCCCCGCCTATTTCATAATTCTCTTCCAGATAATCTATTGTTTTCTTGACATACGCAATTGCTTTTGATGCGTTATCATAATCTTTATAGGGATATGCTTCGCGTCCCACTTTTTCATGTTCTAAATTTAGCTGTAATCCAAAAGTAGGGATGTTCGCTATTTTTACGTGGTAGCCATTTTCTGCTTTGCTTGACACTACGACTTCAAGCCGTCTGTTTATCGCAGTGGCTAACGCTCGCTTACCGTACACTACAAAATGCTCGCCAAACAGTATCGCCTTTGCGGGTACGGTCGCGCGTATTTTTTTCATAGTTTATATTGACCTCTTTAATATTTTTCATAGTTTTGAGCAGTTTAAGCTTATCCTCTATTTTGATTGTCTTCTCAATTAGTTTGTGCGTTATACATCGCGAAATAGCGCGTATAAAAGCGGCGTGGTTTGAATATCACGGGGATTTGTGCTGTTAAGAAGTGAAAAAATGAAACGAGAGAAGAGGTGCATTTCCCGCTTGCGACCTCTCCTTACTTCGAATGTTTTTCGTATTGTCTGTTATTACTGCATTACGTTATTGTCTTTGTTTTCGGTGGTACATCAAAAACACTGCTGCAATTACTATTAAGGCGGGTAGTGACATTGTTGGGAATTCTGGTATTCCGGGATCTGTGGTACTCTCTTCGGCCCCTACGTCGTAAAATGACGAAGGGTTGTTCTGGTTGTTGTAACTCGTCTGGATCCAGTCAGCGTTTCTTGCGGTATCCGAAATCCGGACCTCGTCTAT
>JAYEOC010000101.1:0-2930 GCA_034722635.1 Methanobacteriota archaeon | reverse complement strand
GTCGTCTCAGCCAAATGCTGAACCATCTTGAAATTGTCATCCCACACAGCTTCAACATTTTCCTGACTTTCGCATGTTGCATTCCCGTAATACATGTAAATCGTGGTATTAGTGGCAGAGGACAAGGTAGGAACATTTACCCACGCCTGTAATTCTCCCGTTGTGCCATTAAAAGATTCTATCTCGTGTGCCAATTGGGTCGTCTCTAAGAAGAAAGCAATATCATCACCATCGTCTTGAGCGTCATCCCTCAAATCCGCGTCTGTCATTGAAATTAAAACAGGGAAATCGGTTAGAGTTGTAGCTACGTTATTGTGATCTATCTCTATCGCCTTTTTATAACCCCAATCACTTGCACTCGCCATAGGCACTACTAAAAAAGGCAGTAACACCACCAGCACTACAAACACTATGCTTCCTTTCAGCTCATTCTTTGTATTCATTTTGTTCGTTTATCACCTCCTATTGGTTAATACACGAAAAACGAATTTACGTATGCCTGAACATACCTACCGTTTCTCTTCCTTTTTCGGTACTTTTTTACGGTAACCTTATAAAGGTACTGCTAAATGGTTGGCTTTGTACCATAAAAAAGGTTATTGTTTCTTAAAGCAAAATCTAACCGCAAAACAAAGCCCAAGTCTGAGTAATAATCGTTATGGTCTCACAATATTCAGGCCACAACATATTGCAAATCTTGTTTAGGACATTTGAAACAAAACTGCAAGTACTATTCGTTAATTGTGCAGGCTCGTCTATTTATGGGTGAGTGGGTTACCGTCACGATTTCGAGGATCTGTATGAAAGTATAATAAAAAATATAGCTCCTCCGTTATTCCCCCGCTTTATCGCTTCTTGCCTTAAGTTACCTGTAATGTTTTCGAGTTCTTTTTTAAAGCCACGGCTTTATGAGCACCCATGTGTATTATTTTCTCGTAAAAATCTGTGTAATCTTGTGGTTTAGTTATCCAGTACCGCAAACAGTTCCTCAAGATTCTGTATGCACGCATCACCCGCAGATTCCGCCTTCACGCATATAACAGTACAACCCGCGGATTTACCGGCTAGCAAATCCATTTCGGTATCACCCACAAGAATTGCATGTGCCGGCTTCACGCACAGCGTCTCGCACGCTTTTAACACCATCTCCGCGTCAGGCTTACCGTTTCTCACGTCATCTCCTGTAACAATCACATCAAAAAGCTCAACCAACTGGAAATAGTTCAATATCCGGTTCACATTTCCCTTTGGCGTATTCGTGACCAATCCCACCTTGAGTTTATAATCCACCCTTACACTGCTCAAAACCGATTTTGCACCCGGAAACAGTTCTATAAGCTCGATTAAGTTCTGTTGTTCATTTATGCAGTACTTACCGGCTTCTTCTGTTAGATTCAACGCCACTAATGTATGTGCCAGGTCGGGTCCCCAACATTTCGCCGTGAACTCGTCTCTGCTCAGTTTCTCTTTACTGTATGCCATCAACATCGCGTTAAACGCCTGGTACCAGCTTTCAAATGAGTTTATTAAAACACCGTCAAGGTCAAACAATACTGCCTCTAATCTCCCCGTTTTCATTGTATTTTGTAATGACATTCTCTTGACTTCTGCTTTATATCTACTTCATATAGCATAACAGAACTTTAAGTGAAACAAATTGCGTTTACTACCGTTTGTTATGTCTGAACACAATAGCTATAGCGGAAACAAGAGGTAAATGCACATACACTTATTTTCTTTTCCGCCAACGCTTTTCTTTTCCCAAAAGAAAAGGGTTGAGGCATAGCAGCGATCCTTAGTTCCCAAGTGCTCGCGCAACTAAGTACCATAAGGAACGCTGGCGGACTTATCTGCCGGGTTCGGGATGAGTCCGGGAGTTGCCCCGCCGCTATGGCCGCTATACCTAATCACCTATATTTTAGTTTGTTAATATAAAGGTTACAAAAAAAACGTTTTTAGTCAAGGTTGTTACCGAAGGTAAAAAAGTTGTTGGTAAAGCTTTTCTTCCCGCGGAGCGTTTTGATTGAACATTCCTAATCGCCATGACATTGTGGGGATAGACGTGAAGGCAGGGATAAAACCAAAGCGAAAAGCGAGAAGAAAGAAGAAGAAATGAGGGAAGGCACAGAAGAAAACCCTTCCGGGGCGAATACAGATTAGAATAGCACATGGTTTATGACTAAATTCAAGTAACGGAGTTGGTAGTTGAATAATAGGTATGATTAAAAACGCCAGTTGGGGGAAAATTTAAAAATATTTATAGGATGTAGTACATAATAGGGATTAAAATGAAAGTAGTTCAGGCAGAATTGGATGAAGAAGAATACGAGCTATTAAAGGAATTTGTGGATTCAAAAGGAGTTACAATAAAAGAAGGTCTTAAAGAAGTGGTATTATCGGTGATAGGGGAGAAGCGGATTAAAGGGGATGACCCTTTCTTTTATATAGGGACTGAAAGGCGTGAAAGCGATGAAGAAGAAGTCTCTGAGAAGCATGACCGGTATATCTATAAATGAAAGTGTTCATTGACACAAGTGCGTTTTATGCGTTGGTGGATTGGAAAGATAAGAATCATAAGAAAGCCCATAGAATACGCAATTCTATGCGGGGCAAAGAGATGAGGTTATATACCTCTAATTATATCTTTGATGAATCGGTTACTTTGATAAGGACAAAATTAGGATTTGATGATGCATTGAATTTTGGGAATAGAATGAGGTCTTCTAAGGCTGTTAAAATGCTAAAGGTCACAGAGGAGATTGAAAACAAAGCTTGGGATATATTTAGCAAGTATAAGGACAAGGAACTCAGCTTCACTGATTGCACAAGTTTTGCCCTTATGGAAAAGTTTGGGATAACGAACGCATTTGCCTTTGATGATGATTTTGAGAGGATGGGATACATGTTCCTGTAAAACAAAAATCAATAAG
>JAYEOC010000100.1:0-2267 GCA_034722635.1 Methanobacteriota archaeon | reverse complement strand
AAAAAAAGGATAGTGAGATGATACGCATAACGCAGCTCGTACATGGAAAAGGAACCGTTAGCGATGCTTTAAAATATAGAAAAACGCCACCGCATCAAGTACCAAGCAGGTTATTGGCATTTGCCGAAACTCGCAGACCCGTGATCTTTTGGAATATCACAAACAAGTGCAATTTGGCGTGTACACATTGTTACATCAATGCAGGACTCGGAGTGAATACAAGCAACGAACTGTCTTTGGCAGAGGCGAAAGCGTTCATTGCTGACGTGGCAGAGATGAAGGTACCATTGCTACTCTTCACCGGTGGCGAGCCGCTGATGAGGCAAGATTTCTGGGAACTCGCTAATTATGCGACGGAACAAGGGCTAAAGACCGTTATGAGCACCAACGGCACACTGATAACAAAAGAAGTCGCGGCGAGAATAAAGGCAGCGGGCATTGAGTATGTAGGTATCTCGCTCGATGGTGCAAAAGAGGAGACGCATGATGCCATGAGGAACAAGCCCGGATGTTTTAAGAAGGTGGTGCAAGCGTTAAAGAACTGTACGGAGATCGGTCTGAAAGCAGGCATCCGGATCACTATAACGAGACTAAATTATCGTGAAATAGATGACCTGCTTGACCTTGCACTTGAATTAAACGTGCCGCGGTTCTGTGTTTACTGGCTCGTTCCGAGCGGTCGTGGCAAAGAGATTTATGATATTCAATTAAAGCCCGAAGAAACTGCTCGTATCTTTGAGTTGTTATATCAAAGGGCACGCGATTTGGGCCCCGATAAGATGGAGATTCTTACCGTGGATGCACCACATGACGGTATTCTGCTGCTGAATAAACTGAAAGAGGATGGTAATCCGGAATACGAGAATGCGTTGAAGCTGCTACAATACATGGGTGATTCGTGCAGTGCCGGCGACCGCGTTGCGAATGTTGACCCGACTGGTAATGTTTACCCCTGTCAATTTGCGCAGTTAGAAGAATTTAAAATCGGTAATATAAGAGAAAAAAAGTTCAGTGAGCTCTGGAATGATCCAGAAAACACAGTCCTTACGGAATTCCGGGAGAAGACGAAGCTCTTAAAAGGGAAGTGTGGGCCGTGTCAGTACAAGGAGTTATGCGGTGGTGGCTGCAGAATTAGGGCATACGCAGAGCATGGCGATATATGGGCTGAAGACCCGCTTTGTCCGCTCAATTCGGAGGCTTAAAATAACGATTATACCGCATTCTTATGGCATCCCCGAGGCGTATTTTGTAAAAGGTAAAGGCATCGTGGTTTTTGTGTGCTCTGCACTGTCCCACAAGGTGGCTGATTATGGGTTGCATTGACGAAGATGCGAAGAGCGCGAGGTTATATTAAGTTCTGTTTCTGGACGAACCCGCAAGCGGTCGGGATGTGCAGAGCGCGAGGAGGATAAGTTAGAGAATATGTCGAATTGGGGCGTAGTAGTTGCGTCTCTATCGCAATTGACATATTTCACGGATTTAGCTCGGTTCTCCATCCAGGGTTATTCCTACTACCCAATTTACGTGGATTTCATGGCGTTGCTCGTATATTCCGCTTTGTTTCTGCTACTTGCGGTGGAATTACACGAGCGAGCATTGCCAAAGCGGTTTTGAAGATATAGTACTAAAAGAGTTTATGCTTGAATACATATTGTCCCGCAAACACATTCAATGTAAAAAGATTATTGTGTATCTATGAGACGTGTAATCTGGTGGCTGATTGTTGGCACTAGGGGTGGTGTGAACCGTGCCCGTATTATCAGAGCGTTAAAGGATAGACCATACAACGCCAATCAGTTAGCGGAGTTACTGGGACTGGATTACAAAACGGTAAGGCATCATCTCAAGGTTCTACAGGATAACAAGGTGATTACATCAGCAGGTGAGAAATATGGCACCGTGTATTTCTTATCCTCGTACATGGAAAAAGAGTATGACATATTCGAGGATTATTTAGATAAAATGTGGAATAAATTTAAAAGCGAAAAAGATATAGGATAGAAGGAGATAAAGATGCCGCCAGTAGTTATGCAGGACATGTTACTCGTGAATATCAAGGCGCTAATCACGTTTGGGAACCTTATACTTCTGTTCTGTCTGCTTTTCATATATGCCAAGAGTTACGGGCAGATAAAATCCAAATTCGCATTGGGGCTGATCGCTTTTATTGTGCTCCTGATTATGCAAACGGTCACCTCAAATCCGATTTTCCATTATACTTGCGGCTGGCGTCGTATGTATGCCATGGGCTGGCTCTGGATATTACC
>JAYEOC010000099.1:5100-9464 GCA_034722635.1 Methanobacteriota archaeon | reverse complement strand
GAGTTATACGATAATTATGCCGAGAACCTCATGTTTGTAGAATGCGCGGACTTCTCAGAACAGCGTAAAAAATGGTTACGAGATGACGACAGGTTCAAACACTTTTACAGCGATAGCAAATCGGCAATGGACATTTTCAAGGGCATGCTGCGTGAACACGCAACGTTATCACCTATAACTGCGGAGTTCAAGCTATTGGTATTCAATAACGCCGATTTCCTGCCTGTGGATGCACAACAAGCACTGCGAAGAACTATGGAACGAAGCAACAAGACCAGCAGGTTCATCTTCTGCACCACGAAACCCGCAGGTGTAATACCCGCCATAAGGTCAAGATGCCTGAACCTGTACTTCCGGTCTCTCGCGAAAAGCGGTGCGCTGGATACACTGCTAAAGACGATAGCGCAGAAAGAAGGGGTAGAACTATCAGATGGCGGATTACTAATGTTGAAGCGATATGCGCAAGGCGATGCGGGTGCGGCGATAAACATGTTAGAAGCGGCATCGGCGAGTTCTTCGCAGATTAGCGGTAAAGCGTTAAAAGCAGTAGTGCGAACAGTATTCCGACAAAGGACGAAAGTGGACGCGCTGATAGAATCGGTATTCACGGGCGACTCCAAAGACATAAGAACGGCTTTAGAAAAGCTGATAAAGGATGAGCGTAAAGATGGTCAGAGTTTTATGGTTGTGCTACACGCAGCGTTGCGAAGTAAGATGAATGCGGCGAGGAGCGACCCGGAATTATTTGCACGACTCATGTTATACGAAAGTGAAACGGATTACGAACTTTGCTATTCTTTAAATAATATGATACACATAGAAGAAATGATGATGAAATGGCATCAACAGCAAAATTCTGGCGGGAGCAAGCAGCCCGGTATAATTTAGAGGGTACACACTGCGTGAGTTGTGGTAATTACTTCTATCCACCCCGTATTATCTGCCCCAAGTGCAGAAGGCACGGAACTATCGAAACGTATAAATTCAAGGGCACGGGCGCGGTGGTTACATTTACGACTGTTCATCAGGCACCGCGCAACCTCAAGCGGCATATACCGTATACCTTAGCGATTATCGAGCTAGATGAGGGTCCGCGGTTGCTGTCTGAAGTGGTATGTGAGCCGGAAGAGATAAGCACGGGGATGCGAGTCCGGCCGGTGTTCAGACGAATAGGCGAAGAAGGCGAGAAAGGGATGATCTACTACGGCACGAAATTCGTACCTGCGTAAGTTCTGTGGTCTTTACGGCCGGCACCGCGACTCAAATAGCGCGAGTAGCGCGCGGAAGTAAAGGCTAAGATTTAATAGATTCGGAGGCATATCTAAACTTATGAGTGATGCAATGAAGAAGGACGAGGAGATAAGAATAGCACAAGTCTCTTGTGGCACGATATATGGAAATGTGCAGCACGAGATAGAACGTGCAGCGGATGAGATAGGCGCCGAGATATTTGTGCCTGAGGTTGACCTGGATTATGTGAAAGCGAAAGTGGACGAATTTGGATATGACATGAAGAACAGCATGGGCTTGAGTGTGGCGTTGGCACGCGGATACGCGGTTGCCGATGGTTTGGTAGATGCTGATGCCGTATTCGTAGCTGGTTGTCACAAATGTCCTCGGGGCGCGGTGATAAGGACGGAGATCCGGAAGATAATACAGGAAAAGACGAAATTACCGCTTGTCATGTATCCTTTTTCCGAGCGTACAACCGCGGGCGATCTCTTGACGAGGATGGAAGCGCTCGTTACGATAGTGAACCGGAGATGGATACTGGAGCGGAAGGTGCAGGAGGGGCTGACAGCGGGCATAGATTCCGGGTCCACGACCACAAAAGCGGCGATCATGCAGGATAACGAGGTGATAGGTGCGACATGGTCACCGTCAAGGGCGGTAGTAAAGACGGGCGAGAAAGTGTTTTCGGAAGCGTTAGAGCTTGCCGGTGTGAAACGCTCCGATATAGAAGCTATCGGGACTACCGGTTATGGCCGACACGCATTAGGCGAGCACTTCAAAGCGGATTTAGTACAGGAAGAGCTGACCGTGAACTCGAAGGCTGCGATGTATCTTGCGGGAATAGAGAAAGGCGAAGCTATGATAATAGACATCGGTGGTATGGACAATAAGATAATAACGGCAAATGATGGCATACCGGATAATTTCACGATGGGCGGGATATGCGCAGGCGCTTCCGGGCGGTTCTTAGAGCTGATAGCACGTAGGTTGGATGTGGATGTGGTAGAGATGGGTAAATTAGCATTAGAAGGCGATTATAATAATGTGAAGACCGACAGCTACTGCATCGTGTTCGGTATTCAGGACCTTGTATCGGCGTTGTCGAGTGGTGCGCGAAGGGAAGATGTTGCGGCTGCGGCATGTCATTCGGTAGTAGAACAGGTAAAAGAGCAGTTGCTACAGGAGATAGACCTGAGGCAGCCTGCGATAGAAGTTGGTGGTACGTCACTGGTTGAGGGCGTACCGGCAGCGATGAACGATGTGCTGGGCTTTGAGGTGATTGTGCCAAAGTATCCACAGTACATAGGTGCAGTTGGTGGTGCATTGCTCTCTTCGTCATTCCGGTAGAACGGATACTAAATACATTTCTGTTTTTTTCTCTTCCACACCCGGAGCCGGGACCAGCGACATATAATGTATGTTATATGACATACGGTTTCTGTTCTAAACAGTTTTAAAGCAAAAACAGTACCTAAAATCGGTTTACCGTTTTCAGGCCTAAAAAAGCGACATATAAAACTTTGGTGGTGTTTGTGGTTGCAAGCCGGAATATTCGCTTACAGACGTGCGATATAACGCAATGTTTACGATGCGGTCATGGTTTTATTATGGTGGTACCGATTTCATTCGTTCTGGTGCATATTGTAGACGTAGGTGTGCAAAGAAACGGAGCAACTTAAAGCACGATATTGCTAAAGAAACGGGTGCGTGTCCTTCTCTACGCGATTGACACATTGTTTTAGTGCTCTTGTTTTGAACTCGTTTTAATGTCCGCCCGCGTCTTAGTCCCCGTGTCTTTACGCCGCCTGGAAATCCCGACCTCGGTCGTCTTTTTCGATACGAGTTCGTAGAGAACCGCAAGCTTACCCTCTTTTTTTCGTAATATCCGACCTAATCGCTGCTTGTATTCTCTTTTACTGCCACTGCCGCTCAATATAATCCCGACAGACGCTTCAGGCACGTCTATACCTTCTTCAAGTACCTTGGACGTTACTATGACCTTATATTTACCAGCACGAAACTTCTGCAATATGTCCGCCCGCTCGTCTTTCTGCGTGGTATGCGTAATCGCAGGAATAAGAAACTGCTTTGAAATTGCATACACCAGCGAATTATGTTCCGTGAATATTATCATTCGCTCACCAAAGTGCAAATCCAGTATTTCAGAAAGCGAGTTCAACTTCGACTGCGAGTTCAAAGCTATCTGCCGCGCTTTGTTTCTTGCAAGTAACGCCTCGCGTGCACTTGCGTCACGACCACTTCGCATCACAAACAGCCTGAAATCGCGCGGTGTCCGCAGAATAATCTTCCGTGTTTTCAAGAATTCTGTGAATATCGTATGGTAATACTCGTATTCCGCCCGTTCGGCATCGGTCAACTCAGTAACGATTTTCTCCGTTTTATATTCCGCTAAATGCTTGCCAGTCAGCTTATCTATGCCTATTTCGTAAACCTTGCCGCCGATCAACCTTTCGAGTTCGGTATGCCGCCCATCTTCGCGTTCATAAGTGGCCGTCAAACCTAACCGGTAAGGTGCGACAAACAGCTCTGCTATGTTCGCATAGCCCGGCGAAGGCAGATGATGCACCTCATCAAAGATAATTAAAAGGAACCGGTTTCCGAGTTCTTCAGCACGTAAATACGCGGTATCGTATGTGGATACAGTTATAGGCCTCATTATATGTGCTTCGCCACTGTACGTACCGGCATCTATGTCCAGCTTATCCGCCAGTTCTCTCTTCCATTGCTGAACCAGCTCTAAAGTCGGTACGATCACCAGTGTCGGCACGTTCAGCGCAGAAATCGCTTTTAGCCCTATTACAGTCTTGCCCGCACCAGTAGGCAGCACTAACGCACCACGCTTAGTTTGTAGCCATTTAGCCATTGCCGTTTTCTGGTAGCCACGCAGACACAAATCACAGCTTAAACTCGGCATGGGCATCAAATCCAGTACTTTGTCTTCGTATTCGAGCCCGGAAACATTTAGATACTCGATCAAATCGTTATAAAAGCTCGGGCTGCTTCTAAAGCATTGCGACCGGTCATCCCAGACGGTATGAGGCAGTTTAAAATTGCTCGCTACGACTAAAGTCCCCTTTTCAAAACTTAACGTTATCATATCTACCTTATTT
>JAYEOC010000099.1:0-5000 GCA_034722635.1 Methanobacteriota archaeon | reverse complement strand
CTTTCTTCCGGAATGTCCAGGAAGATTGAGCATACGATTTTACCGTAAAGGACATCTTTTCGTGCTCGGTCTCACCGTAAACCGCAAAAGTGGGTATATCTGTACTTGCCCTCGTTATATTCATATCCGCGAACTCATGCACTTTGTCACCATCAAAAAACGATATGCCAGCATTAAACGCTTTCCCGAGTAGATACTGGTTGAAATAAGTCAGAATACAGCCGTTTTCAAAATGGAATATCCCCCAGTACCAGGGTACTACGGGCGCATTCACAAAGACACGCTGAAAGTACGCACTGCCCAGAATTGGTTCGGATTTGATACGCCCACGTAAATTCTGATGATTTAATCGTAGCATAGAGAAACTCATATCCCGGATGTATGTATTTGAATAATAAGTGGGCGCAGCAAACTTGTGCGTATTTCCGTTTTCCGTAATGAATTCGAGTTCCGACCCAATTTTTATTGTGCTCTCTTTATCGCCAATAGAATACGAGGTGGGCACAGAAGAATCCGTATGGAGCATGTTATCTGCTATATTGAGTACGCACTGCTCCAGCAGAAAGTTGTGGTGCATAGTGTCGCCATCAAAGTACCAGGCAGCGACAGCACCGTCCAGATTGCGTCTATCCAGAGGCTGTTTCAATTCGATTTTCAGGCCGTTGCAATCAATCTCACTCACATTCTTTGTGGACCAGAGAATCATTAACTGACGTGGTTTAGCCGGATTGTCCGGATTGTTGAAGAAGAATAACCAAAACCACCACCACCATGCGCCGCGGGGCATAGGCTCATGATGTATGTCAAAGATTTTACGCACTATCTCTCGTGCATTCAGGTTACTGCTGGTTTTTACTGCGCGCATTCGTGATTACCTCTTTTCTACTCTATTAGTCATATATGTGAATAGACCTAAAAGTAGTCTGTTATTTGTACGGTAACCAAAGATTCAACCTCACGCGCGTTGCAACGCGAATTTAAGCGTAACATAAAGTTCTGCAACTCAATCTAATTCATCCAGCCATCCCGCGGTATTATTTAGCTTTCTCTTAAAGAATTTACCGATATTATCGTATTCTTTTGCCTGGTGATACTTGAAATAGATATAACCGTCCATAATACCCACGATCTCGATCTTGCCGGTCTGATGCGACATGATATATTTGAACCGTTTACTATGCCCGTTAAGCCGTTTCTTAGCCTCTTCCACGAGTTCATAGCCTTTATACAACGGCACCTGGAAATGGCTCTTTACACGTTTTACCGGGCGGCACTGGAATACGTAATACGGATTTACACCGATGCCGACAAGTTTATTTTGCAATTCCGCTAACGTTTCGGGATCATCGTTAACACCATGCAGTAAAACTGTTTGATTATTTACTATCACGTCAGAACGAATGAGCGCATCCACCGCGGCCGCGGATTCTGGTGTAATCTCTTTTGGATGGTTAAATTGTGTTACTACATATACCCGTTTACTTTTCGTGGTGTTGTCTTTCAGTAACGTCAATAACTCTTTGTCGTCCAGGATTCTATTCGGGAATGTCACAGGGACCCGGCTTCCGAATCGTATGAACTCTAAATGCGGAAAAGGTGAGAGCTTATCCAGGAATTGCGCGATTACGTTTGTGGGTAATACAAATGGGTCACCACCGGTTATGAGTACGTTATTTACCTCTTTATGCGTGCCTATATATTTTACCGCATCGTTGAATATACGCACTGTCTCTTCGGTGGGAAGACCAACAAGCCTTTTTCGGAAACAGTGCCGGCAATACATAGCGCAACTATTCGTGGCTAAGATCAAAGCAGTTTGCTGATACTTGTGCTGCAAACCCGGCATCTTTGTGTTCTCCTGTTCACCACTCGTGTCATAGGTGCCGATCACGCTAAACTCTTCTTCCGAAGGAACCGCCATCTTCCTTATTGGGTCGTCCGGGTCGTTTTTATCTATTAAGGACATGTAATAGCGGGTAATACTCATAGGGTGTATATCCATAATTTCACGTAAATGCTGCTCCTCTTCAGTACTCAAATCTATGTATTCCTTCAACTGCTCGATCGTACAAATGTTCTCCTCGAGTTCCTCTTGCCAGGTCATGGGTTGTCTCCTACTTTTACAATTAAATTTTGCATGATATAAATATTCAAACCGTCCAGAGCAGAGGCAGAAGCAGGAACAGTACAATATTGGTGACGCCGTGGGAAATAGTGACACCGGCAATACTGTTTGTAGCCAGAACGGCATAAGAATAGAAGTAGCCGATCAGGAATACGAAGACTACATCCAGTATTGACATATTTCCAATGTGCATAATACCAAAAAGAAGTGCCACGAAGGATATACCAATGCCGGGCTTGAAATATGTGACGGCATTGTGCTGGATAATACCACGGAAAACCAGTTCTTCCATGAGTCCTGTGCAAAGTAACAGGATAATCACCGGTGCTATAAGCGCCTGAAAGGAAAGTTCCGGTATCAGAGGTTCGGGCTTCAGGATGAGATACTCGATATAGCCAAAAGGTATGCCGGTACAGCAAATAGCAAATTGCACCGGAATTTGTCGCGTTTTGAGTACAAGCCCGACATCGCGTGCTTTGAGCTGCTGGAATACGATTATAATGACAGTAGCGGTAAATAGCGGTAAGCTCAATATAATGAACCACTGTAAATACGAGAAACTGGCAAGAGGCGCGTAAAGGGATAGTATCCGGATAAGGGGTGCAAGGGCGATGGACATAAGTAGAAACGAGCTTCTTTTTGCTGTGGGATACAGAACTATCGCATGACCGTAGAGGCAGAACATGATGAGTGCATGACAAACAAGTCCCCAAAAAGGGTCGTAAAAAGTAGTGATTAATTCGGCACCTGCGATTGGTACGAGGTAAAAAAAAGGTGAATATTTAGCGACTGCACGTAACATATTTCCCGCTTTTTCTGTTCTGGATGAAGGCTAAACACATTGCGTAAATCAAAGTACACGCATATTTAGACGGCCTTCATCACCTCTAAAACCATGATCAATCCAAAAATCATAAGCATAGGTACGATAGCAGCATTTAGACTCGCCATCATCAAATTAAGCTGCTCCCGGGTAGTGGGTTCCGAAGTTTCATAAGAGAACCGTAAGGTTTTAAGAATCAAAGCGAAGATCAATATACACGTGCCGATAGCACCCAAAGCAACTGCTGCTGCGGGCGTGGCGGTAGTAACAACCACAGTAGTAGTAGTAACAGTGGTGATACTCAAATCACATTCACCTTCCCTTTCCCCATCGCTTTGCGCGTCAGCACCATAACTTTTCTATGACCTGCGTGAAACTTAGTGGTTATATTATGGAAAGCACCATAAATAGCTTTCGGATACATTTCCGGTGGAGTTACACTTCTGCCACGGTCTTTGGGGTTACGTACACAAAAGGTTTAAATACAAGCCGCTACATATGCGTTAAAAGTAGTAGCGCGAAAGAAAAGGCACGGTTTTTGTATGCTTCTAAGTCTTTTGACGTGCAATGCACCGCGGCACATCTGTTTGGATTTGTTTCACGCATTGCGCGTCTGCGCATCTAATCCACAGCACGTAATTGCTTAGCGAACCACAAGATTACGCAGATTTCCACGCGAACGTTTTATTAGGGATCACGTAATACGATATTCATTCCCGTTACTGCATGTGCGGTGTACACGACGCCGATTATCGAAGTATGTGCCCCCAATCTCCACACGAAACGTACCCGGAAAGCTTTTATGTTGGCACAACACACATACAAAGTACCATGTGCACATGCCTGCAACATGTGGCTATGTCGAATGTAAAAACCGTAAATGTTCCTGAGTGAGAACAACAAATGTATAAAGAAAAGACAATCGGAGTGGTTGTACCGGCATATAACGAGAAGCGATTGATAGTGGCAACTCTTGCTTCGATTCCTACTTATGTGGACACGATCTACGCGATTGACGATGCTTCTACTGATGGAACAGGGGATCTGATAGATAATTTCAAGACCGAAGATGCGCGAATCGTTCTTATCCGACATGAAACGAACAGCGGAGTTGGCGCGACAATAGTTACCGGTTATAAGAAAGCGGTGGAGGACGAGATGGATATTGTTGCCGTGATGGCAGGAGATAATCAAATGGATCCGGAACAACTACCCCATTTGCTGGACCCGATAATCGAGGGGCGGGTGGATTACACAAAAGGGAACCGATTGTTAAATGTCGAGTACAGAATAGGGATGTCGAAATGGCGATTTATTGGCAATTCGTTACTCACGGGGTTGACAAAGATAGGGTCGGGGTACTGGCAGTTGATGGACCCGCAGAATGGTTATACCGCGATTTCAAAGACTGCTTTAAACCGGATTCAACTGGACGCTATATTTCCCTGGTATGGTTACTGTAATGATTTGTTGGTGAGGTTGAATGTAAATGGGTTCAGAATGAGGGATGTCGTGATGCCCGCGAAATACGGAGATGAGAACTCGGGTATAAAGTATAAAACGTATATACCAAAGGTCTCGTGGATGTTACTAAAGAACTTTTTCTGGCGATTGAAGATGAAGTATGTGGTCTTGAGCTTTCATCCGCTTGTTTTTTTCTATACGTTAGGGATTGTACTGGCGCCACTTGGTATCCTGGCGGGGTTGTTCGCTTTGTATTATCACTATGCGATGGGAGTACCGTTGTTTATCCGTGGCGTTCTTTCGTTCATATTGTTCATCACGGGCATACAGTTCTTGCTGTTCGCGATGCTGTTTGATATGCAGGTGGATGAACGCGAGAGTATAAACGGTAAGAAGTAGGGTTGGATTGCAATAGAAAGGAGTACTTTTTGCGTTCAGGTACATTTATATATTAATAACACATACATTACAAACGCGAGAAAGAATGGAAAAGATACCGTCATGGATGGAACGGCTGCTTCTGCCGAAACTAAACGAGATTTCGGGTGAACTAAAAGCGATACATACACGTATAGATGCGGTGGAGAC
>JAYEOC010000098.1:0-9478 GCA_034722635.1 Methanobacteriota archaeon | reverse complement strand
AACTCTTATAACGTTACACTCCTCGTGTCAAACTCGTTCTCAGCATAATCCCGCAAATGTCCCAACGCCGCAGCTTCTAATATTACCTTCGTCTCTTCTTTTCCCTAAAGCTTATACTTCTTCTCCGCAACTACGTATCGTGACCGCAGATTCAATGGCAATTTCATCATTACTTCCTCATAATCACTTTTCACCGTGTTCAGAATACTATCCACATCGTTAAACTTATGGTGATAGCTACTGGAGCGTATCTTCCGCTCTTTCCTCTCTATCGGATCATATATAGTTCCCGGCAGTCCAATCACCTTAACGTCAAACCTGCTGACATAGTTCAGCTCTTGAATCTTCGCAACGTCGCTCGTCACAAATCGCTTCACCTCGCCACCCTTCTAAAATCTCCTTGAGTGTTCTTAATCGCTCTTCTATCTCTCGCTTATCATATTCTAATCCCTCTCTTTCGGTTTTCAACTCCGCTTCCTTATTCGCCAGTTCTCCTTTCAGCCCGTTAATATTCTTCAACTCGTCTTCAACCGCTTTCCCCGCCGCTTCTTTCAAATCCGCTTTTTGTCTTTCCGCTGCTTCCTTTAGCTCATGCTCTCTTGCATCCAGCGCATTTCTCCTTTCTTCGATTTCGTTTATACTTTCAGACCTTGCGCCTTCAAGCTTTTCGTATCTCTTCCAGGCACCTATTTCGCGCAGTCTCTTCCATCTTCTTTACTCTCTCACCATAAACTCGTTTAAACGCATTTGCCAGATCTCCGGGGATGTCTCTTCGTCTCACTATCTCGTCCATAACGTTGTAACCGCTGCTAACGGCGTCAAATGCTATCTTCACCAGGCCCCGCTCTTTCCCTTTTACCCTTTTGAAATAATCCACAAGTTCGTCAACAGAAAGCCGCCCTATTACCGCAAGCTCTTCAAATCCGCGCATAAACGTAATCTCATCGTCCGTAAACGAATGTTCAATTTGCTCGCCATTATCCAAAAACGAAACCACCAGCTTCAACTTCGACATCGCTATATTCGCGTCTAAGTACTCATTTGTAGCACCTGCAACGTAATACTTCCCGTGATATTCTGCCTCCACCCCCTAAATATTGTCCCACCACTGCCGCCGCTGGTATTCCTGTATCCGCCTCAATTTCTCCAAATCCATCTCCGGGCTCGCTATCGTCTTCGGAAGCGCATTCAACCGTTCCAAATCTTCAATCCCTAATCCTTCTTTCATCGCCCTCATACCCTCTTTACCATCATATTATATTTCACAGTATCTAATACTTTCGGCTTTTTTACTATCGTCATTCTAAGGCTCTGCATTAATCGCTATTTATGGTTCCTCCAACTTCACATTGAAAAACGAGAAATCACTGATCAATTCCTTTTTTAACGATTTCGCAGCCTCTTCTATACCTTCTAACTGGATATTAGCTGTGGTTTCTTCTCTTTCTTCTTTTAAAGTGACTTTTACAGTTACCCCTCCTTTACCCCTCCTCGTGTATACTATATATTTTATCTCAGAGTAAATGTCACTGAGATACCTGTGTTCTCTCAGCGTAGAATTCTTCTTGCTAAATATAAAGCTGATAAGCTTCTCCACGGACTTTATATCATCTTTAAATGCTACATTTAAACTTTCTATATTTCTCTCTGGTTCTACATTCTCTATATCTGCTTTGTATGTCTCTACCCTTCCAGCGCTTATCTTGGAATATAACTCATCAAGGAACTTGCTAACCTCGTCCTCATCCAAACCTGCCTTTACTACTATCCCTTTCACTTCCCGTACAGTACTTATTCCCTCGTTTACCTTTCCCCATTTATCTATAACATACCGTACCCGTTTCTTCTCCGTGTCGTCTGCACAATGCAGAATTATAATACGTGTTGTCATGTCATCCCCCTACCTTGACTTAATCTGGTACCAATAGCTATAGTATTATTTACGGTAGTATTTAAAACTTTTGGTGTCATAAAAATTAGTGTGACTGTACATCCACCGGAAAAAAACGAAAGCCTTTATATATGGTGAGCAAAATTTGGTATTCGATGAATGTAGAAATGCTGTTGCTGGTTGCCCTCGCGGGTGTCACTGCGCTATCAACATTAGGTGTCTTGCTCACCAAGGATAACTTTTACGCGGCTATGTACATGACCTTAACGTTAGTCATGGTCGCAACCATATATGCCTTCTTTTCCATTGAGCCGGTATTCGTTTTAATCGTGTTCGTTTTCATAGGCGCGATTGGCATTGTAACCGTGGCGATTGCCGCGACTTACCGGCATGGACCGGAACGCCAATTCTCTGTATTCTGGGCTATACCTGTAATCGTAACCGCTGCGGTTCTGTGTTATTCAATATACACCTATGTGCTGGATGTCCCGGTATATACGGCGCTTATGACTCTTATGACCCATTACTCTCTTAAATACAGTATCGAGAACTTTATAACGACTGAATATCTGTTACTCCTGTTATTCATGACTTCTCTTGCTGTACTATTGATGCTATCGGTGGTAAACATTTATAGGAGTGAGAACTAAATGCCCGCGATAGATTTTATGACTTTATCCATAATCTATATTACCGCGATTGTAATATTGCTCGTGGGCTACCTCACTGCGGTTTCGAGTAAAGATATTGTTCGACTTCTTATAGCGCTGGAACTCATGTTTGGTGCCGTGTTCATGTCGCTTATACCGCTTTTCTCTGTGCTTCCGGATCCCGCGTTTGGTGTTGCGCTACTAACTATCTTCGCGAGTGGCGGCGAACTTTTAGTTCTATCCGCTGCGATTGTAATACACGACAGGAGGAAGAAGAGCATCTCAACCAGTAGTGTCTCAATAGGGGGCGATAGCGTATGAGCATGCTCGTATTATTACTTTTACCGTTAATAGCTGCGTTCATAGCGCCTTTTCTGAAGCCCAAGGCCGCTACGTATCTGTCTTCGATTGCGTTTTTATTGCCTTTCTTCGCTATAATCGGTTGTCTGTTCTACGGTTGTCCGGCGAAGATTCACTTAATGACTTTCTCAGCACCAATAGGTGAATTTTACTTGCAGTTTGATATGATTTCACATGCGTTTGGACTTACTATCTGTATAGTATCCGCGATGATTGCCCTTTACGCTCTTCCTTATATGACGCACCGGTTTGAGGAGATGAAGCTAAACGTGGAGCGCGAATTCCGGAAATACATATTCATATTTGACTTATACGCAGCCTCGATGCTATGGCTGGTGTACAGTGGTAACTTAGTACTTCTGTATGTCTTCCTGGAACTCATGCTGATTACGGCGTTCCTTCTTATTTACACTTACGGCTACGGTAACCGGAAGTGGGTGGGTCTCTTATACCTGCTCTGGTGCGCAGTCGCCGGTGTTCTAACCTTAGGTGGTATCGTTATACTTGCGTTCGATAACAGTTCGCTTGCTTTTGACGTATTAATGGCAAGTGGTACCGTCAGTATGATTGCATGGGCGTTTATCTTCTTTGGTATGATAATAGAGCTGCCCGTACTGGGACCGCACATATGGCTGCCGTGGGCACATGCCGAGGCGCCTACACCGGTCAGTGCGCTCTTAAGCCCTTTAACCGTGGGTCTCGCGGGATACGTCCTGCTGAGGGTAGCGCTTATAGATTATTCTTTTATCGAGGAATATCGAATCCCCATACTAATTTACGCGATTATTTCGAGCATTTATGGTGGCTTCTCGGTATTCAAACAGACCGATTTCAAACGTCTGCTTGCGTATTCGACGGTATCTCAAATGGGTTATATGCTGGTAGCACTATGTCTTGGTCCTTTTGGGCTCATCGGGTTGGTCATCCAGTATATGTCTCACGCATTCGGTAAGTCAATTTTGTTTTCGAGCGCGGGAGGTGTTATAGTAACCCATCACGGTCTTCGTGACCTCACAAAGATGGGTGGACTGCACGATTCCATCCCCCCGATTTCCAATGCGGCTGTCCTCGGATTCCTGAACCTTGGTGGGATGCTAACGATCGGCATGTTAGGCGAATTCTTTATTTTAAGAGGTGTTGTGGAGACATTCGGCATTAGTATGGCGAGCTTACCGATTCTTCTTGCCGTAATATTCATGTTTATTCTATCGGTCTGGTATGGGTTCTACACGATAAAGAAAGTATTCTATGGTAAACCGAAAGAAACAAAGAGGTTAGTGATAAGTAGCTATTTGTATCTGCCATTGTACGTAATCGGTATCCTTTCTGTATTGCTATTGTTCCCACCGTTATCAACAGCGTTGATTGACGGACTTAACGCAATTTCCGGCTTAGGGTTAGGGGGTGTCATGCCATGAACGACTGGGTATTTTTCCTGCTACTCTTTCTGGCACCTGTTATTAGTAGCATACCTATTGTCTTAGCCTACAAGGACGATAAATGGACGGCGAAACTGCCTTACCTTTCGGTATTCGGTATCTTCATCTCTGTATTGATGAGCCTTCATATCTTCTTCGCTATGAGCGGGCAGTATTCTTTCGACTGGCTTCCGGACCTCGGCATAAACTTCGTGTTTATGTGCGATTATTTGAGCCGCTATATGGGTGTAGTGACAGCAGTTATTGCGTTCTTCATTGCTATTTACGGTCTGGACTATATGAAAGGCGACTACCGACCGAGCTGGTACTGGTTCTGCTTTAACCTCTTCACAGCGTCAATGCTACTCGTTGTTTATAGCGACAACCTGTTCCTGCTATTCGTGGGCTGGGAAGGTCTGGGCGCGGCTTCGTGGGGCCTAATCGGGCATTGGTTCCGGGACGATGACAATATTGCATACGTGGGTAAAGCGGGACGAAAAGTGGGTCCACTGGAAATGAGCTGGGCACCGAGCTTTGGCGGCTGGCGAGCTATATCCACCATACGGTTTGGTGATGTGCCTATGTTCCTTGCGATAGCTGCGATTTGGGTGCTGTCTCCGACTCTCAATATCTCTGAGATAGATTGGCACACGCTTTTTATCTCTCTCGGTGCTGCGGGAACAATAATACTTATGCTTCTATTCCTGATGGGGCTGTTTACTAAGTCTGCGCAGGTTCCGTTTAGCGAGTGGCTTATGACTGCGATGACGGGTCCAACTACGGTTAGCGCGCTTTTACACAGTGCGACCATGGTGGCAGCCGGTGCATTTGTGTTCCTCAAACTTACCTGGTATATTGAACCCTGGCACTTGCATGATGTGCCGGGTGTTGAGCCAGTATATCTGTTAGTACTCTTTGTCGGGTTGATCTCAGGCTTGTACGGTGCGCTTTGTGGTACCGGGATGCGAGAACGTAAGGTGCTGCTTGCGGCGTCCACGATGTCGAGCATCGGCTTGATGTTTGCCGTGGGTGCCACTTCTTACTGGATTCATGAAGAAATAGCGGGGATGAATTGGGCTTTGCTTGCGGCATTCTGGTATATGGCGATACACGCATTTGCAAAAGCGAGTTTATTCCTCGTAAGTGGTCATTTGATTCATGCCACACACAGCAGGTTCTTATGCGGTAATTTCGAGTTCGCGAAACGTATGAAGCCCGCTTTTATTGTTACTATCCTTGCCTCGATATTCCTTGTGGGTATCCCACCTTTCGGGGCTTACTGGGTAAAATCCATGATGGACGAACTCAAGCTACATCTATGGCATCATAATGACATGATCCTACCTATCGTGCTTTTAATAATTATTTCGTTAGTTTATGCTGCTGTTATTGCAAAGTTCCTCAGTTTGAACTTCATAAAAGGTGATAAACCAGAGCACGAGCATGTGGAAGGCGGCGGGTTGATGAAACTTGGATACGGGTTGATGGTGGCGGTGCTTTTTGTACTGACTTACGGTATTTTCAAATTCGAGGAGACTCAGCACTTTGTCCATGCAGGTAGTGAAAACTTGTCTATTATAGTGGGCCTATCAATATTAGTAGTTTTTGTCGCTGCAATATACAAACCACAGATAAAAGCGTTTTCATCGAATATCGGCATGTTCTTCAATGACCGAATGTATCTTCCATTCCTCAATGATTACATCGTACCGAAAACCGGTTTCTTTATCGCTCATCTTGTCCAAGATTATGGTAACCGTGCGATAGACGCTTTTTTCAACACAACTGTGATACCCGGCTTCTTCAAATCGATTTCAAGGGCTATCCGAGCTATACAGACCGGATTTCTTACAACCTACGTTAAAATCGCTATTGGTTTTGTGTTGTTAATCTTAATAATAGCATCACTAGGGGGAATGGGGTTATGACCACAGATTTAACGATGATTATGGTGGCTTTGGTAGTTTTAACGCTTAGTGCAGTGTTCTCTTTCAAGTTCCGTGCATTGGGGCTTATAGGTGCAATAATTGCACTTTTGATTGGGCTTACTACCTGTCCATTCCATTTTGGGATATTCATCTTTGTAATTGCAGTTATCAACCTGCTGTCCCTTTGCGCGTTAGATGGCGGCATAAAAGGCGTGGACTATGGGTTGGTGGGTTTGATGGGGCTTGCAACTATGTACATATTCACAACAAGCGACTTCGCTATGGTGTTAGCCGCACTCGTGCTCGTGTCTGCACCGACTTATATCCTGGTTATGCTCAGGGACGGTCGAGCAAACGTGGAAGTAGGTGTCAAGTATATTACGTTTATGGTGCTTGCTACCGTTCTGTTCCTGGTCGGTGCAATTATACTGGTTTATACGGCGAGTGCCTTTAACGAATATCTCTATGTGCTTGGTTACGTGATGCTTGTTTTGGGGTTGTGCCTTGAAATAGGTGTTGCACCGTTCCATGAATGGGTTCCTGACGTGTTCGCAAGTGCGGATCCAATACCAATTTCTATTATCGCGTCGCTTGCGAAGATAGTACCTTTTGTTGCGGCTTTATGGATACTGGTTACCACAGCCAATGATATGACTGCATCACTATCGCTGTTCACGGCGGTACTCGCAGCTATATCTATGTTCGTAGGTAATATAGGTGCATTGACGTCTAAGGAGCATGCACGTGTACTCGGGTACTCTACGGTTGCAAACATGGGTTATCTGCTTGCCTGTCTCGTTGTGGTGGCTAACCCCGAATACCTGTATCTTGCACTTACTGGTGGCTTATTGCTGCTGTTTTCAAACGCCGCGGGTAAAATCGGGTTCTTCAATGCGATAAAAGAGAAAGGTGCTTATTCGCTATTGATGTTTATACTAGCTTTCTCGTTCATCGGTATTCCGCCATTGATGGGCTTCTGGGGCAAATTGTTCATCCTTTTATCTCTGGCTGAAATGGAATACTTCTGGCTGGTTGGTATCGTGGTAATAAATTCCGCGATTTCTATTCCGTATTACATCAGGCTGGCAAATGAACTCGGTGTGAGTTGGGAACTCAATCTCACTAATATCATTTGCGCTGCGGCGGTCATATTGATAATGGTTACTGTTCTGTTCGTGCCGGTAGAGTGGTTCTCTACACATATGGCGGCGATGGCACATACTGTTGGTATAGCACTATAGGGGGATAAGAAAAAAAAATGATAGATAACGTGGTAATAGTTGGGGTGCTGTTTGCTATTTGCATAGTCATGGATGTTGCGCTCCTCATAATCAGTAAAATCCTACCGATGTACTATCCTTCAGAGGTGAAACAGTCAAGATGGGAATCCGGCAACCTACCGTTAAAAAATCAGAAGTACGTGATGCCGATGCAATATTTCGGGTACATGTTCATGTTCATGGCTGCGGAGCCGATCCTTGTAGTCCTGTTCCTATTCTCGGCGTATCCAATGGCGCCTAATTTCAT
This sequence comes from Methanobacteriota archaeon, assembly GCA_034722635.1. GTDB lineage: Archaea > Halobacteriota > Syntropharchaeia > Alkanophagales > Methanospirareceae > QENJ01. The sequence continues at coordinate 1,704 of JAYEOC010000098.1, read as the reverse complement.
TACTCTGTTACTGCTATCTCTACTGCTCCTTATTCCCGCGATCTATGTGGGCTTTAAAGCATCCGAGGAGATGGCGTCACAGCGATATGTACGCAGATAAATTCAGAAAAGCTTAAATAAAACGGTGATAAGTAGGATAAACAGCAAAGATGGAAAAAGAAGAGCAAGATAGGAATATGCACATCCTTCGTACCGGTGTACTCTCGCCGGTGAAGAGGTGGAGCGCGAAGTGGAGCCTATGGCCTTGCCATTTCGTTACTTCATGCTGTGGTGTTGAACTGGCACATGCCTTTGCAAGTGGGTTTGACGGCGAGCGGTTGGGCACGTTAAACATGGGTATTTCACGGCAGGCTAATTTTATCATCGTTGAGGGTACGATAACGAGGAAGATGGCACGAGCACTGCGAATCGTCTGGGAGCAGATGCCCGATCCTAAGTTTGTGAATGTAATAGGGGCATGCGGTCAAAGAGGCGGCATATTCTGGAACAGTTATAACATAACACGACCTTCTGAGATAGTACCTGTGGATTTCTTCATTCCTGGCTGCCCGGTAACACCGGAAAGCCTTTTGAGGGGTGTAAGGGCGGTTCAGGATAAGATCGCTATGGGTAAAGACGAGACAACGATAAAATTCAAAAAGGTTGCATTGCCTTCCGAAGTTGGACAAGGGAGCACGATACCAACTTCACCAAAGCGATTTGCACCAACACCGCTGGTTAAAGTGGACATACCGCGGGAAGTAGATTGGGCTTTCGGCAGTACAACGGTGAACAATTTGAAATCAGAACTTGAAGGTCTTTATAAATCTATCACGATCACTGATAAGAACCGAATAGCGATAAAAACGGCACCTGAGGACCTGATGGAAGTTGCGAGGAAACTGAGCGACAGTATGGGGGTAGATCATACAAAGAGCGTGAATGTGATCGATGTGCCACACGAGCAGAAGTTCATACTTGAATATATGGCTTCGAGCTACAGTAACAACGACCTTATGCCTGTGATTATAACGCTTTTTACTGATATTGAACATAAAGCGGAACCCGAATTCCCAAGCATTACGCCTTTATGGGATAGTGCGGATTATTCTGAGCGGGAGATGCACGACTTTTTCGGGGTTAAGTACGAGGGTAATGCCGGGATGAACGCGAAATTCCTTTTAGCGCCGGAGACGCAAACACCGTTAAGGAAAGATTTCAAGCTTGCCGAGGAGAATTATGTCTTTGATGATAGCCCGCTCAACCCAAAAATTGATCTGCCTTCAAGCCTTGAGATGCCGGCACCGACAGACCTTTATGATGAAGCGGAGGCAAGTGATGAATTCATAATTCTTGTGGGGCCGCATCATACCGGTAGTGGCCATCTAAGGTGGATATTGAGAGTAAAAGGAGACATAATTGTGGATGTCACACCTGATCCTGGATACGTTCACCGCTCTATGGAGAAAATCGCGGAGAATCGGTTATACATCCAGAATGTACCGCTATTCGAACGGGCGAACATAAGTGACCCATTCAATATGAACCTTGGCTATGTACATGCGATAGAGAAAGCGCTTAGCATTGAAGTGCCGGAAAGGGCGAAGTATATAAGAACGATGCTGGCAGAACTTTCAAGGATTGGTGCATTCTTTTACGATTCTGGGATATTCTCTTTGTTTACGGGGCATTCAACCGGGTTCATGTATGTATGGGCGATACGGG
>JAYEOC010000097.1:2961-9549 GCA_034722635.1 Methanobacteriota archaeon | reverse complement strand
TTTCTTACCGTATTTACGCAATAGATATGCGACTGTGAGAAGTCCCATGATCGCAAAGCCGAATTTTAAGTCGGGTGTAGTAGTCTTGGGCGTTGGGCTTGGAGTAGATGTAGGCATATGTGTAGGAGACGGTGTAGGTGTAGAAGTCGCCAAAGGAGTTGCCGTTATACGTGGTGTCGTTGTTAGCGGTGGCGAAGTGGTTGGTACTGGAGATTGTGTTGGAGAATGAGTTGGTGATGGCGCGGGCTTTGCAGTAACCGATGTTGTATTAGCAGGCGTTGTATTAGCTGGTGTTGGCGTAGGAGTTGATGTGGGCGTTGGTGTGGTTTCTGAGGCGCTACTGCCACCGTCACTGGTTGCTTTTGGTGTAGTACCAAGGTAAACGGGCTTTTCTTTATCTCCTGCTGTTACATTGAACTCACCCTTTGGAAGCCCACCGGTATTTATATTAAAAGAGAAGAAACCGTCAGAATCCGCGGTTACTTGGATTTCCGATTTTACCTGTAAATCTACCGAAGTTGCACCTTCCGCTGCTTTGCCATATACCTCCACATTTTTTTTGCCACTCACGTCCTTTTTAATGCCATATAGTTCAACGGGGATGGTAATAGTAAGTGTTGCGATACCGTTAGTTGCCACTAGGGGTCCGCTTAAAGGATATTTATTCATAAATGGTACAGGACTCGGATTTATTGATACACGAATATCTTTTACGTTTTCCGCAGTCACAGAGAACTGTTTCTCTTTTACAACCTCGTTGTCACCGGCAGGAGGGAAATAAATACCCTCAAACTTCTCAGAGTACTTCCCATCGCAGACGGATAAAGAAATCAAAAATGAAGAGCCAATCCATACCGTTTCACCTGCCGACGCCTTACCCGTTATTGATACCTCACCGCCCTCATCAACCACTTCGGGGTTCACATACAATTCCGTTACGCTTGCAGTTGCAGTCGCTATTGTCGCTATACAAAGGAACACACAGAATAGCACAATACCCGCATGCTGTACAAAACGTCTATTGTCCTTTATCATCTCGGTCATCCTCCGCCGATTTATCATCAAAGCATTAGCTTAAGATAATAGCAGGGATCCAATCTTTATATACTTTTCCATTAACGTCAACGAATTTTTCGCATGTGATTGTTCCGGCGTTTGTATTCAATTGTGATTTGTGTATTATCTGCGGATACGAGCTTGTCTCTAATGTATAGTTATACTCAACATCCGGGCGCAGATCGAAACTATCCGCGAAGTAGATATTATGCCGCTCTTCGTTGTAACCGTCCCACATCGCGGTTTGTGTCCAACCCGAAGCATTACTAATAGTTATGCGTTCGGAATGCCCGCCCGTTCCAATACACGGATACGTGTAAAGCTTGTGCACAAATACCGGTTGTGCCGGTATGATTTTACCGTGATGCGTACCGGGGATGCTCGGGTAGATTCCGGAGCCTGTATCGAATACCGATGGTTCCGTGGACACTATGTGAACAGTTCGTTCTTTCTCTGATGCGGAAATCAAAAGTTCTCCGAGCGGAAATCCGCCTGTATCTATGACAGACGAAAAATCGCCATTTGAATCCGCGGTTACTTGGATAGTCATGGCAAATCTAAGTATTACAGAAGTTGCGCTATCTTCCGCGGCACCATATACTTTAATGTCCTTTTCTCCGGATAGGTCCACACCTTGTATAGGAAAGGAGAGCGAAAGAGCGGCAGTGCCGTTGGTTGCTCCTCTAGGTCCGTCTAAAGGATAGTCCACCGTACCCATCCATAGTACGGGAGTTATGGATAGCCTGATGTCTTCTATCTTTTCAGCAGTCATTGAAAATACTTTCTTGCCCTTGGGGAAGTAAATATCTTTGAATTCGCGATTGTATCTTCCATCTGATACGGGCAAACTGAGAACAGATGCTGAATCTATCCAGACCACCTCGTTCGGCGATGCTTTACCCGATATTGATACCTCTGCTCCTTGCACCACTACTTCGGGATGGGCGTACAATTCCGTTACTATCGCGCTCGTGACTGTAATATTAATGGTTGCGAGTAGCAACAGGAATATCAGTATCTTTAGCATTGCACGAGTCTTTGTTTTTGCGGTCATGATAACTATGAGGAAATGGTGAACCCGACATAAAAAGGTGGGTTGGTAAACGTTTTCTTAATTAACCGGTAATTTAGCGATTTGCGCCTGTTCCCCACCGGCGTATCAAATCAGTTTCTAAGCCGATACCAAAGCTGTCAAGTGCTCTTGCCACGATAAAATCCACCATATCTTGCACGTTTTGGGGCTTGTGATAATACGCAGGTGACGCTGGTAGCACAATGGCACCCGCTTTCTTCACCGTAACCATATTCTGCAGATGTATAAGACTGAGCGGTGTTTCCCTTGGTATAATCACCAGTTTCCGGCCTTCCTTCAAACATACATCAGCAACCCTCGTGATTAGTGTGGTAGATATGCCGGACGCAATACTGCCCAGGGTCTTCATACTACACGGCACTATCATCGCACCGTCATAGCGTACCGACCCACTGCTCACTGCCACGGTGAAGTCTGAGTTATCATATACGTGAGAAGCCATCGCATAAACTTCCTCGAGTTCATAACCCGTTTCTATTGATATTATCTCCTTCGCGCTCGCGGATACGATTAGGTGCGTTTCTGCTATACCGTTTAGCACTTCTAATAATCTGATTCCGTACACAACTCCGCTCGCGCCCGTTATCCCTATTACTAGTTCCATACTTAATTATGTAACAGCTAATTAAAATTTAGCCAAAAATGGCTTAACGTTTTTATTCATCTGAGGTCACCTTATTCTTATCCAGACAATGCACAAAGAAGAAATACCAGCGCACATATTCCGTGCGTATGACATAAGAGGGATTTTCAATGACGACCTGTATCCCGAAACGATGCTAAAGATCGGGCGCGCTTTGGGTACCTATGCAAAAGAACGATGCGAAACGAGCGTGGTTGTTGGTAACGACATACGAGCTACTTCTACATTGCTCGCGAATGCGTTCATATCCGGTCTGCTTTCTTCGGGCTTGGACGTGACCAATACCGGCACAACCACGTTTGGCGCGTGTGCCTTTGCCGGATGGCGACTCAAGAAGGATATAACGGCGTATGTGACGGCATCGCATCTGCCACCTGAATGGAACGGTGTGAAACTATACACAGGTGAAGGGATAGGTTTCTCAGCCGAGTCAAACGAAGAATTGATGGATATAGTGCTGGAAGGCGAAGCAGAATCGGTTTTGTGGCATGAAGTTGGCAACTACCATGAACTGGATTTGAGAGCTGAGTATATAGAATACATAGCGAAGAGATTTGACCGTGACGTCTTTGACGGCAAAAGAATCGTGTTGGACTGTGGAAACGGTAGCATGGGCCTGGTGGCATTGGATGTAGTAAATCGTATAAAGCTAAAAGCGGAAGCTCTGTTCCCGAACCCTGACCCTTCGTTTCCGAATAGACCATCCGAGCCAACAGATGCGACTCTCGGCGCGTTAAAAGCCGAAGTACCACGAAAAAAAGCGGCTTTCGGTGCGGCTTTCGATGGTGACGGCGACAGGGTAGTAATAGTAGATGACCGTGGAAGAACGCTGAGTGCCGACCAGTGCGGTGTTATATTAGCCCAAGCGTTATTAAAAGAGCAACAAGGAACCGTTTTAGCAAATGTTGAATGCTCTATGCTACTCGAGCGAGAACTGGAGTTGGATGAGTTAGGTGGTAAAATAGTGCGGATACCGGTGGGTCATACTTTCCTGACGAAGGAAGCAAAAGAGCGAGATGCGGTGCTTGGTATAGAATCGAGCGGTCATTATGTTATGCCTTCTTTCTTCCCGTTTGACGATGCGATGGTAATACCACTGAAGATAGCGGAGATTTTAGTTAAAACCGGGCGGACGCTGTCCGAGCTTGTGGACGAGTTACCCGAGTTCCCAAAACAGCGAATGAATATTCAATGTGGTGATACCGTAAAGTTTGAGGTGATGCGAGTTCTTGCTGAGCGGTTGTCGAGTGAATATGGCTCGGATAAGATAAATACTATGGATGGTATCCGGGTAGAACAGGGCGATGAAGGCTGGGCGCTTATAAGGGCATCGAACACTTCGCCTTTGATACGTGTGACGGCGGAAGGTGCAACGGAAGCGATATTGGCTAATTTGATGAATGAATTCGTTAGGGTTACGGAAGATGCGATAAGTACGTTTTGAATAGCTGGATACAAGCAGGAGCTTTTATATAATATGGTAAGATAGTTATAGTATAAACATGAAAAAGCCGCTATACGACGACATCGGAAGTTATCCATTACCCGAAGGCACAACAAAGGCCTGGCTAAAAGCAGCTTTTGCTGACGTCCCGACACACCGAACTGCGTTATACGAATTATTAACAGAAACAATGAAACAGAAACTAAACGCAGGTGTTGAAGTTCCTACATATCCGCAATTCCAGGACATGATCACCCAGTTTAACGATCCGATTCTGGACGCTGAGAAGACAGAAGCGCCGCTGCTAATAAAAGATGCAGAAGCAAAAATAATCGAGCTGGACGCATTCGAGCAGATGGCGGTGGAGTATCGGGAAAAGACGGGTGAAACACTTAAGATCCGGATATGCGTTACAGGTCCGATAGAGCTGTATTATAAACAGTTTCCGCCACCGGTATATATAGACGTGTTATCAAACATAGCAAAATCCGTGGGCAGGTTCGTAAAAAACGCGATAGACGGTGCGAAGAATTACGAAGTGAAGTGCGCTTCGTTAGACGAGCCAAGCATGGGATTAGACCCCCGTATAGAAGAAGAAGGTGTAATTACGGCACTGGGACTCGCTTCCGAATATGCGGCTCAGAAGGGCGTGGATACGCAGATACATCTCCATTCACCTATATTTTATGATACCGTGTGCCAGGTGGAGGGTATAAGTGTGATAGGTGTGGAATCAGCAGCGAATCCGTCACTTTTAGCATTGATAGATAAAGCAAAACTGGATAAATACGATAAATATCTACGTGTCGGAGTTTCAAGGACGGATATATTCAATATGGCTGCGGAATATGATGAAAAGCATCATACGAACGCATTCCGGGATAAAGGCGTTTTGGAAGCTATAGTTAACGAGTACAACAGTCCGAAACTGGTAAATAAACGGTTTGCAAATGCGTATTCTATCTTCGGGGACCGCATAAAATATGTGGGTCCAGACTGTGGTTTGGGTGCTTTTACCAGTCAGGAACTGGCGTATTTGGTGTTGAAGAACACGGCGGAGGGGCTAAAGGGTTTTTAGGGTGACTCTTGAAAAGCTTTTATTACACAGGAACTTAAGATTTGTCTGTGAAGAGTAAAGATGCCAGAAGATTTTATCGTTGCCGAAGATCTCGACCTTGCATGGAGTAATTTTGACCCGTTTTTTACTTTACCTGCGGACTGCCCGTTTTACGTAGAACGGGCAGGTAAGCCATTAAATAAGCTAATCAGAGCACTTACGCGTCAGCACAGACAGCAGCCCAAATACTTCTTTTCCGGTCATCGCGGCTGCGGCAAGTCAACAGAACTAAACAGGCTTGCCGCGGATGATGAAATAAACGAACGATTTTATATTGTGAAGTACTCGGTTAAGGACGTCTGCGATGTTAACAACCTTAATTATGTGGACGTGCTGTTTTCTATGGGTGCGCAATTATATATACAGTATATTGATGCGGGCAAGGAACTGGAACCGAAGCTGATAGAAGAACTTGAGAGCTGGGGGCGTACCTTAGAGCTGGAGTCGGAAAAAACGAAGTCTGCCGAGGCCTCGGTGAAAGGATGGATTAGTGCCTTTTTCCTTTCTGTACAGGCAAAAATCAAGTCCGAGCATACTACAAGAAAAATTATCAGGGAACGAATAGAACCAAAGCTTTCTGAGCTTATTGATAAAATAAATATGATCATTGCAGATATAGAAGGTAAAGAGAAGAAGAATGTGCTTGTTATAATTGATGATCTGGATAAACCCAGTTTAGAGCAAGCAAAGGAGATTTTTTATAATAACTATACGGCTATTACGCAGCCTGCATGCTATATCGTTTATACAGTGCCGATTTCTATTTTCTTCGCACCCGAATTTACTGCGATACGGGAATCAAGGTTTTTCCTGCCCAATATTAAACTGCACACCAAAAACGATAGAAGCAGCATATACGAACCGGGCTATGAGCTGATGCGAACATTTGTTTCTAAAAGAATGAAGAAGGAGCTGATCGAGCCGGAAGCACTTGATTTAGCCATAAAAATGAGCGGCGGTGTGTTCAGAGAAGGTGCACGGATAATGCAAATCGCTGCAGACAGTGCAATAGAAAAAGAAAGAGACCGTATATTAAAAGAAGATGTGGGGCGGGCAGAGCGCGAAATAAGAAGCGACTTCAAACGTATTCTCAAATCTGACGACTATAAAACCCTTAATGAAATCAGTAATAGTAATGATATACGAGGGATAGAGAAGATAGGGCATTTATTGCATAATCTTAGCGTGCTTGAGTATGAGAACGAAGAAAACTGGTATGATATACACCCCACGCT
>JAYEOC010000097.1:0-2861 GCA_034722635.1 Methanobacteriota archaeon | reverse complement strand
AAACCCTTAATGAAATCAGTAATAGTAATGATATACGAGGGATAGAGAAGATAGGGCATTTATTGCATAATCTTAGCGTGCTTGAGTATGAGAACGAAGAAAACTGGTATGATATACACCCCACGCTTGAGGAACTACTAAAAACGCCTACCCTAATACCGCGAGCAAGCTAGACCTCCCACGCTCGAAGAACTATTAACAAACCTTCATAAAAAAGAAAGCTTTACCATCAAACCTTTAGAAAAGGTTGGATCCAAAGACAGCCTTATTTTTCTTTTTGTAAAAGAAAAAGTGTAAAGAAAGCGTTACCAAAGAACTAATGGACGAAGCAAAAGCGGCTTTTGAGGAGCGAGTTTCAAGGCTTGCCAATTACTTAAGTCGTGCCTACAAATATAACAAACCTTCTATTCTCTTTGCCATGTATCTGAGTGAATTTTTTCGCAGTGACGTAGAGAACTCGCTTAAGAGCGCGTTGGCGGAGCAGGGGCTTGAAGTTGTAAGCGTGGACACCGCGAACTTTAAAGACCTGCCCGCCTTTTTTGCTGCAAAGAACTCTGATAACACAGTTTTTTTTGTTTATAATCTGGATAAAGGATTTCCTGATGTGCTTCAGTATTTGAATTTTAAACGAGAAGTGCTTGTTGAGCATCAAGTCAAGGTTTTATTCTGGGTAAGGGAAGAGGAACTTGCTCGTATCCGTCTGGAGGCGCCGGACTTCTTTGCGTTTCGAAACCGCGTGGTTGAATTTATGGAAGTACCTGCGGCAGAAGAGCGCAGACCTGCACTGGTTGAATTCGCTTTAGAGACTGAATATAAGTCGCTGGAAGAACTCAAGCGAAGTATAGAGCTAAAAGAGAAACTGCTTGGTGAGCTTTCTGCCGAAGCGGAAATAAGCGGATACTTGCTTGGTTCTCTTGGGAAGTTATATGGTCAAATCGGGTCTTATAAAAAGTCGCTTGTGTGTTCAAAAAAGGCACTTAAGATTGCTCGGGATATTGACGATAGACAAAACGAAGGTGCATGGCTCGGAAATCTCGGAAATGCTTATTATTCTTTAGGTGATGGGGAACGTGCCATCGAATATTATGAGCAGGCCCTCTCTATTTCTCAGGATATTGGGAACAGACGGGGTGAAGGTTGGCACCTAGGGAACCTTGGTATTGTTTACCGTGCTCAGGGGCAGGTGGAACGTGCCATAGACTATTATGGGCAGGCACTCACTATTTCTCAGGATATTGGCGACCTACGTGGTGAAGGTGCCTGGCTCGGAAGCCTTGGACTTGCTTATTTTGATCTAGGGAAAGTGGAGCGAGCGATAGAGTATTATGAACTGGCTCTCTCTATTTCTCAGGATACTGGTGACCTACGTGGCGAAGGCATCAGGCGCGGAAACCTTGGAAGTGCTTATTATTCTTTGGGGCAGGTGGAGCGAGCGATAGAGTATTATGAACTGGCTCTCTCTATTGCTAAGGAAATTGGGGACAGGCATAATGAAGGCACCTGGCTCGGAAGCCTTGGACTTGCTTATCATGCTCAGGGGAACGTGGAGCGTGCAATAGAGTATTATGAGCAGGCTCTCGCTATTGCTAAGGCGATTGGGGACAGACGAGGTGAAGGTAACTGGCTTAATAATTTAGGCGAGGTTTTCAAGGATTTGGAAAAATACGATTTAGCGCTGGCTTGCTACCTGTTAGCTAAAAAGATACACAAAGAAATCAAGGACCCACAGATAGAAACAACAGAGAGTAACATTAACAAACTAAAAACAAAAATAGGGGCGGAGGGATTCCAAAAGCTTATGGCTACTGTGGAACCGAATGCGGAGGAGATTATACAGGGTATTTTAGGTAGATGACACCGGAATTTGAAGTTAGTCCCTGACAGAAGACTCTGGCAGAACTGAGAAAAAAAGAGGTGAAGAAAGCATTGCAGTGAAGTTCATAAGAACGTCATTTACTGCGATTTTCGTCTGCACAATTGCGATTCTTCAAAAATGCTTTTATTTTATGAACTTGAATAAAAAATAGTATACAGATGAAAATAATACCCGGTATCTCGTCACAGGTCTTAGCGACACGAATTGCAGCAGAACTGGACTGTAAAGCCACGTTATGTGAGTACAAGCGGTTCCCGGACGGAGAACTCTACACGCGAATAGTAGACGACATAAGAGACGAAGAAGTAGTCATCGTGCAGAGCATCAACTCAGATTCCGATTTGATATACCTGCTGCAACTGATAGACGCCGCGGAAGAAGCGAGAAAAATAGAGATAGTCATCCCGTACTTAGGATATGCGCGCCAGGACAAGAAATTTAAACCTGGAGAAGCTATATCTGCGAGAGCAATAGCACGAAGCATAAGCGCGGCCGACCTCGACACGATCTATGTAGTCAACGTGCACAACCGCAACGTATTGCAGTATTTTGAAGCAGATACGAAGGAACTGGATGTTTCTTCTTTGATCGGCGATTATATAGCCCGAGAAGGTATAGCGCCGGTAGTGATAATAGGACCTGATGCAGGGGCTACTAACTTAACAGCAGCAGTTGCAGCGCCTTTCGGGTTCGAGTACGATGTGCTGGAGAAGAAGCGGATAACCGGTGCAGAAGTGGAGATAAAGCCAAAAGCGTTAAGCGTAGAGGGCAAAAATGTGGTTATCGTGGACGACATCATCTCTACGGGTGGGACTATTGCAGAAGCTGCATCTTTGCTGAAGGATCAGAACGCAAATGATATTTACGTTGCGTGCATACACGGCGTGTTTGTGCAGAATGCCGTACTGCGAATGCTAAATGCAGGTGTTAAAGCTGTTATTACTACTGATACGATTGAATCCGTCTTTAGCAAGGTGAGCATAGC
>JAYEOC010000096.1:0-2327 GCA_034722635.1 Methanobacteriota archaeon | reverse complement strand
CCTATTTATTCGTTAGATACGCCGCCACCAACGGTTTCCGGTGAAATGCACATAGGGCACGCAATGGCGTATATCCAGGCAGATACAATAATGCGATTTCAGCGGATGCTGGGCAAAAGTATATTCTATCCATTCGGGTTTGACGATAACGGACTTGCCACTGAGCTTTACGTGGAGAAGAAGACCGGAAAGCTGGCAGAGGAGATGTCCCGGCATGAATTTGTTGAACTCTGTTTGAAGGAGAGCGAACTAGCGGAGAAGAGGCTGCTTGAAGATTGGAAAAGTCTGGGGATAAGCCCTGATTGGGATATGTCTTATCGTACGACTAATGAATGGTGCAGGAAGACCTCGCAACGCAGTTTTATCCATCTTTACAAGAAAGGACGTGCATACAGGAAATATGAACCTACGGTCTGGTGCCCGAAATGCGGTACGGCGATCGCGCAGGTAGAGACAGAAGATAAGCTCCTGCCCTCTACTCTTTACGACATAACGTTCAATGTAGAAGGCGAAGATCTGTTAATTGCTACCTCGCGACCTGAACTCTTGCCCGCTTGCGTGTCGGTATTCTACCATCCGACAGACGAACGCTACAAACGATATGCGGGTAAGAAAGCAAAAGTGCCGCTATTTGGACATGAAGTGCCGATTATGGCAGATGAGAAAGCGGACCCCGAGAGCGGTACAGGAATCGTTATGTGTTGTACTGCCGGAGACAGCACAGATGTAGAATGGTGGAAGACGCACAATTTACCATGGATTTCCGTTATTGACGAACGGGGTAAGATGAAAACAGAAGCGGGCAAATATGCGGGGCTGCGTATAAAGAACGCGAGAAAGGCAATAGTGGGGGATTTAGCGGAACAAGGCTTGCTAAAGGACAAAGCGGATATTTCTCATACTGTAAATGTGCATGAGCGATGCGGCACGGCAGTGGAATATATAATGACCAAACAGTGGTTCATACAATATCTGGACTTGAAGGACTTGTTCCTTGAGGCGGGTGCGAAACTGAACTGGTATCCCCCGTATATGCAGTCGCGCTACGATAACTGGGTTACGGGCTTGAAGTGGGACTGGTGTATCTCACGGCAACGCTACTATGGGATTTCGTTCCCTGTTTGGTACTGTGAAGATTGTGAATTCGAGGTGATAGCGGACGAGAAAGATTTACCCGTGGTCCCTTCAGAAGATGCACCGCCGATTGATAAATGTCCTAAATGTGGCTGTGATAGATTCAAACCGGAACTGGATGTGCTGGATACCTGGGCAACCTCGTCTTTAACGCCTCAAATTGCGGCTAAATGGCAAGAGGACGATTCATTATTTAATAGAATCTATCCGATGTCGCTCAGGAGTAATGGTCATGATATTATCACTTTCTGGCTTTTCAATACCGTGGTAAAAGGGCTGTTACATGAGAACGAAATCCCATGGAATGATGTCATAATTAACGGGTTCGTGCTCGATCCGAAGCGGGAGAAGATGAGCAAGAGCAAAGGGAACATAATAAAGCCACAAGTGAGTATCGAGAGATATTCGGGCGATGCTTTACGGTTTTGGGCGTGTTCAGCCAAACTTGGAGACGATTTGCCGTACGAAGATAAAGAGCTAAGACGGGGCGTGAAAATGATAAATAAATTGTGGAACGCCTCGAAATTCACGTTACTTCATCTGGACGGCTACGATTTGAAATTTGACGAGTTGGAGATTACCGATAGATGGCTACTTTCTAAATTGAATAGACTGATTGGGGTATGCACGGACAGTTTCAATGACTATGAATTTTCAAATGTTAAGAAAACATTAGAGAATTTCTTCTGGCATACTTTCTGCGATGTCTATTTGGAGATAGTGAAGGACCGGTTATACACACCCGAACGTGGCGAAGAAGCGAAGAGGAGTGCGCAGTATACACTTTATGTTGCATTGCTGGCGATGCTAAAGATGATGGCACCTATAATGCCGCACATCACAGAAGAGATATACCACGTGTATTTCGCGGAGAAAGAGAACTGTAAGAGCATACATATATCGAAATGGCCCGAGCTGGTTGGGGGCATGATTGATGAAACCGTGGAAGAGACGGGTGATAAAGCAGAGGACGTGATTTCGGCGGTGCGGAAATACAAGACGCTAAACAAGAAGGCGTTGAATGCACAGATAAGTAGGCTACGAATAAATTGCGATAAGGCGACAGAAGAGCAGTTAGAAAGTACATGTGCCGATTTGAAAGCTACGTTACATGCGGATGTGCTAGAATTTGGTGATGCAGAAGATAATATTATAACAGAGAAATATGAATTTAAATTGAGGGTAGATTGGTA
>JAYEOC010000095.1:0-9715 GCA_034722635.1 Methanobacteriota archaeon | reverse complement strand
AAGAAGAACTTAAAATAAAAGGACAAAAAATAGGTAGAACTGCGGATAATCTCGCAACTGCTTGCGTTTATCGAAAACAATGCGAAAAGATCGTATTTTCACCTTATTTTCCATCTTTTCACTCCGTAACTAAAACCCTTTTCTCCTTTAATATTCTCAAAATATCGTCATCGGTGAGTTTATCCCTCAATTGTCTTATTTCCTTCGTAGAATCCCCTGCTTTAGGTGTTATCAGCTCTAAAAATTGCACATATTCATCGTAAGGGAGTTCCTCTCTTACAATTTTCAACACTTTCCCCATTACCTCAGCCTTGGTTGCCATTTCTTTCCCTCCTCAAAAATTCTATTGGATTACACATTTTTATTTTATACCTTTTTTCTATTTTTCTCCCCTTTCTCAATATTTTGTCATCAACGGATATAAAATATTTTGCTCTTCCTTCAATTGCACAAGCTAAATGGTAGGCGTCCATGTCTTTTAACCCCCATCTTTTTATTTCCTCCTTCTCAGACAATATTCTCCCTGATACGCATTCTATCTTTTCTGAAATCACCTTGTGCATTGAATTTTTAACCGCTTCTCTCTTTTCTTCTCCTTCTATCATCTCAACTTCGATATCTAAGAATACCGAACCGACAACGTCAAACTTTCCACTATAAACCTTTCGCAATATCTTGAGAAAAGCTCTTCTTTCTGCACTTATTCTGAGTGAAGGTTCATCGAAAGGGCGGCACCAAACACACGTATCTATATAAATCTTTTCAAGGCACATCAAGGGAAATTACCCTTTTATCTTTAATAAATAAACATCGATTGCTACCCCTCCTTTTGAACTTGAATAGCACACTTATATCCACCTCAGCGGCTTATCTATGACACAATATGCAGGAGTTCTGCCTCTTCCGCTTAGTTTAAGCCTTACAGCTCTATGCGCCCCACTTCCTTTTATGGAAAGATACTTCAAAGGCACACAGATACCATAACTATTTAAATAGCACGTAAAATTTTCTTTTATGAACTCATGTATTTTTAAAACAAATAGGGGGTGAAAAAAGAAGATGAAAATAAAAGTGACTGTGACGGTTTTAGCATTATTATTGTGCACAGTACTCGCAGTAACTGCTTCGGCACAGGTGACAGATGATCAAGAGCTACTGTATTTACTGGGCTCTCGTGCATCGGAGGTAGCGATGAAAGACCTACCTTTCGAGAAGGACGATCCAAATATTTTGGTGATGACGAGTGCGAGCTATGCAATAATTGACGGGCATAATACAGATATATGTATAGATGGCGTTGCAGATGCAAGTGGTTGTACGGTCGGTAAGGGCAACTTGCTTTTAATACACAGAAGTAGAGAGAAGCCACTCTGGTTTGCCTTCTTCAGCAAGAATACGAACGAGTGCGTGTATCTCCAGGTGAATAATGCGGTGCTCGGTAAGAGTGTTGATGAGTTCAATGCGCTTGCTGACGAAGAGGTCTTTACAAAGATTACGAAGGCGAATATCGGTGCGGATAAGCTGCTGAGCGAGCCAGAAGCATGGGATGAGAAGATGAAGGCGCAGATATTTGGTGGCGGTGCAAAGCCATTTAACAACGAGTTCACGATAATGACGATTGCAAACATCTGGGCAAAAGGCGCACCACCGGAACTCATTCGTGCAAATCAATTCCATAACCACCTCTGCCCGGGGTCTGCAAGTGGATTTCTCTTCGTCAAATATATAGACTTTAATCTGCCATTGGAAAAACCAAGCCAACGCTACCAGATAATTGCAATTAAGCCCTGGTGCAAGGACGACATCATGCAATGGATATTAGAAGCTACCATAGGAAATAAAAATTACATTGCAAAGGATCTTACACCTGAACAGATAAAACAATTGCCAGAAGACGCAAAAGATGTCGCCAATGTCGTAATCAGATGGGATTCGGCTACGGGAACGGGCAAAGGAATGGTTATAGCATGGGATTGGGATAATGCCTGTCAAATGTGCGGCGGAGTAAGTAAAAAAGACCTCACAGCTTTTGATACACATAGATGGTGGTGGATGAGGTTGAAGATGAATCAATGGATGTTGGATTACACGGACAGCCCGGAGACACTTATTCACACAGTAAAAGAATTCGATGTCGATAGTCTGGCTGAACTGAACAATCTCAAATCTGCTGGCGTAAACCCACTGGTTGAGCTTGGTGTCATGCCAAAACCAGAAACGACACCGACATCCGCAGAAGAAACGCCAGCAATCCCTGGACTTGGTGTCATTGCAGCCATAGCTATAGCAGGTGCGCTTGTGTATGTGGTAAGAAGAAAAGCCTAATATAACTTAACTAAGAAAGTTTAAAAATCCGGGTCGTGAGGGTGTAAACGTAATATAACTCTCCTCCTTCCCTCCCCTTTTTTTGTAGAAATATTATTACAGGGAAAAATCGGAAACTTATAGAAACCGTCTCACAAATAACTCTTGCAAAACTCTACATTCCTTTTCAACTCTTCATAATCCATTTCGTCCTTATTTCTATTTCGCCAGAAAGTCTCTATCAACAGATACTTATAACTCGTGCTATTCAAAAGCGCGAATATCCTATCGAACTCCAACTCGCCTTTTCCTATTGATAAATGGTCCTGCTTCTCTGTAAGACAGCAATCATGCAAATGCACCGCCAGTATTTTCGCACCACATTTCTCTATCCACTGCTCAATATAATCCATATAACTACCTCTTTTCTGTCCCGCCGTGCTCAAAAGCTCGGACAAAACTGCATGCCCGACATCAAAGGTGAAATACCAATTCGGTACAGAAATAGCTTCTAGTATCAGGTCAGACTGTTCCAGAGTAACCTGATCATTCTCCACCGTTACTACTGTACCGGATTTCGCCGCTATTTCTGTTATCACGTGGCATCTTTCGAGACCTTTTGTTTTTATCTGTAACCGCACATCCTCAAGCTTAAACGTGGAAACTCGCGGATGTAAGTGCAAATTGTAATATAACGAGATAGGCTGGAACTCAGCAGAAAAATCCAGGCAACGCTTCAAAACGGCCATACTCGCATCTGCTAACTCTTCTCTTGGATGTGCCACTGATATATCAAGCGGAGAATGAAACGCGATTTTCATGCCTCTATCTTCTAATAAACTCTTCAATTCTTCCCGCTCCGCATGTTTCATACATTCGGGCAATGGATAGTCTAACGAGAACTCCAAATAATCCAGTTCGAGCTTGTACAGCTCTTCTATAGTCTGCTTGAATGGGCGGTTGCCGTACCATACCGGTGCGCCTAAGAGAATTCCCATCTGTTATTACCTCACGATTTGTTTAATGGCCAAATAGGGAATGGGGAATAGCCAATGGGGAATAGAACTTTCCATTTTTATTTTTATACTCCATAATCCCTATTTGCCTATTGCCTATTGCCTATTTATTCCTTCCGTTTAACAAACAACGTTAACCCCTCTCGTGCGACAATTTCCACTTTCTCGCCCGCCTTTATTTCGTCTGTCTGTGTTCGTGCATTCCAGATTTCGCCATGTAGCTTTATAATACCTTTTTCTTCTGTTATTTCCGTCTCGGCCTTCGTTACTTGTCCGATAAGTTCTTCACCACCCACTTGTATGCTGCGCTTTCTCAGTTTCAATACCGCTCCGAGCGCGAAAATAAAAAAAACTGCGGATGCACCGGCAATACCTAATATCGTCAGTAAAAAACCTCTGAACCATTCGGGATTGAATAGTAAAGGCTCTTTTGGGAGTATCAGAGCGCCTATTATCAGGCATACCACCCCGCCCATAGTGAGAATCCCAAAAGTCGGTGTAAGTGCCTCGGCTATGAATAAAACAACGGCGATCACTAATAAAAGCACACCAAACATATTCACCCCGAAAAGCCCCATACCGTATAGCGCTAAAATCAGGCATATCGCACCTATCATCTCCGGTACGTAAGTCCCTGGCGACATGAACCCAAAAATCAGCCCATATATGCCCACCATAAAGAGAATAAATGCTATTTGCGGGTTGCCAAGCAGTTTCAATACAGAAGACCGCGTACTCTCCTTCTTTACGTGTAACGAAGCATCCGTAGTCGCTAAAGTGCGGTTTTCACCGTCTATTTCTACTGTCATGCCATCCACGGCATTTAAAAGCTCGTTTTCGTCCGCGGCAATGAGGTCAATTATTCCTCTTTCCAGTGCTGTATTCTCATTCAGTACATCGTTATCGGTGACGAACCGCTTGGCCTGCGTGGCATTCCTACCCCTTGAAGCTGCTATGCTCTCCACATGCCCGGCGTAGAACTTTATTGTCTTATTATCCGCAGCCTTTCTGCCTTCTATACCTATTGCAACCGGCATTGCCGCACCTGTTGTCGTCCCGGGCGACATCGCTGCGATATTACCGGAAACCAGGATGAAAGCACCGGCAGATGCTGCAATCGCGCCTTTTGGCGTCACATACGTGATAACCGGCGTTTGCGAATTCAAAATCGCTTCTGTTATTTTACGTGTGGAATCCACAATTCCGCCGGGTGTGTTTAGTTCGAGCAATACCGCTTCTGCTCTCATATCTTCTGCTTCTCTTAAACCTTCCACGACCTCTAAAGCTGTGCCCTCTGTGATCGTACCTTCGATTTTCAGTACGTAAATCACGTTTTCAGCGTCTTTGCTCTCGCCGCTAACGTAGGTGACAACGACAAGCAGCAGCACGAGTACGATAACTATACTGCGTAGAAGTTTAGTAGTCATTTTTGAGGCTTCCTGCGTACAATAAATAAGTTATATGTCTTTCAGCATTAAAATGTATAAGAACGTTCTTAATTGTTCAAAGGAATGTACTACTTATAAGTTGTTTGAACACTTTTATAAAGGTAAAAGAAGAAAATAAATTATGTGGGATGGAAATGGAAGAGATAATGATACCAGAGGGATTTTGGGATGACCAGGAGTGGGGGTTCCGGCATCACACGAAATTGTTAGAAACGTATCGAGATGTATGGGTAGCCATAGTGGATAAGGTTGTTGTAGCAGCAGGTAAGGACCTTGGAAAGGTAGAGAAAGAGGCGAAGAAGAAAACGGGTAGAGACCCCGCAGTGATGTTTGTGGAATCCGGTTCTCACATCTATTAAAATTTAAAATGCTCAGTTTTTTAGCACCCACTGACGCCATCCCTATAATCATAGGTTTCAAAGACCTTTTATCAGAGTTTAAAGTCTGTTTTGACTATAAAGAGAACAAGGCGTGGCTAGAAGAAAAAAGATAAAATACTTTAGACCACGAGGATGATAAATAGCGGAAAAATGTTTACAGAAGAAGATTTTTCCCTCGACACTCTCGTGCAAGGAATGAAAAAACCGGAACTGGGCTGTATTGTCTCGTTCATCGGTGTCGTGCGGGATGACGAGGGAACAAAGGGCATGGAAGTAGAGATAGACGAGCAAACGGCGAAGACCGAGCTTGAGCAACTAAAACGAGAAGCCTTAGAAAAGTTTGACATAGAATCAGTGGAAATAGTGCACAGAAAAGGGTTTTTAGACGTGAGCGATAGCATAGTGGCTATTTTAGTGGGTGCCGGACACCGAAAAGAAGCGTTCCGAGCTTGTGAACATCTGATAGACGTATTGAGAATAAGCGGGTCCATACGGTTGACCGACCGGAACTAATATATATTTGCACAAACAAAGTTATAGCAAGAGTGTGAAATAGAAATGGCAAAAGAAGACAATCATCTATTCTTTGGCGGTGTGGACGTGGTAGAACTGGCGGAACGATACGGTACGCCGCTATATGTGACAGATGAGACATTGTTAAGAGCGAATATCAGGAATTATAAACGTACTTTCGGGAAGCCCAACACGGACCTAGATACCGACATATTCTTTGCGGTAAAAGCAAACGGTAATTTAGCGATTTTGAAGGTGCTGGCACAAGAGGGTATGGGTGCGGATGTGTTTTCAGCAGGTGAACTCCATCTTACTAAGTTAGCGGGCATACCACGAGAAAAGATTTTGTTCAACGGCAATTCAAAGAGCGAAGACGACTTAAGAGCTGCGGTAGAGTCGGGTGTAAAGATCTCAGTAGATTCGCGTGACGAGCTGAGCGCTTTAGCTGCGGTTACTGACGAGCTGGGCAAAGAAGCGGCGATAGCCATACGAGTAAATCCCGATGTATCGCCTGCTGTGAATCCAAAAATAGCCACGGGCTTAAAAGAATCGAAATTCGGGGTGCCATATCACGAAATTATATCTGTCTGCGAAGAAGCGGAGCAGTATAGAAACATCGCTCTTAGAGGCTTGCATTGTCATATCGGCTCACAAATACTGAACTTAAACGTATTTGGCGAAGCCGCGGAGAAGATGATGAATCTCGTTGAGCAATTACATGAACGTGGAATGGAACTCGAATTCGTGGACCTCGGTGGCGGGCTTGGAATCGGTTATAGTAACGAGGATAAAAAGATAGTGCCTACGCCTGACGACCTCGCAGAAGTGATACTACCTATTCTTACAGATAGGATGAAGTCATTGGGGCTAAATCTGAAGCTAATCCTGGAGCCGGGACGGTCTATTGCCGGCACTACCACCATACTACTAAGCCGTGTGAATGTGGTTAAGCCCGCACATAAGATTTTCGTGGCGATAGATGCCGGGTTTAATTTGTTGATACGACCTGTGATGTACGATGCGTACCATGAAGTGGTGGTAGCGAACAGACAAAATGAGCGTGCTTCGACTCTATATACCGTTGTTGGTCCCGTATGCGAATCCGGCGATATAATCGCGAAGGACCGGATGCTGCCGGCATTAAAACGAGGCGATTTGATCGCAATACAGGATGTCGGTGCTTACGGTTTCTCGATGAGTTCGCAATATAATGGCCGGCCGAGATGTGCCGAGGTGCTGGTAAAAGATGGCATGGTGGATTTGATACGGTCAAGAGAGGGCATAGAAGATTTGTTGAGGACACAAAAGGTTCCGGATAGGTTGATGTGAGTGAAAAAGGCATGAAAATCGGCATATTAGGTCCTGCCGGGACTTTTACGGAAACCGCGGCAGTGCAGTGGCTGAAAGAGTCAGTAAAGAATGATACAGGCGAGCTAAATTATTATGACACGATATTTGAGGTAGCGGAAGGACTGTTAAAGCAAGAGGTGGACTATGGGATTGTACCAATCGAGAATTCTTTGGAAGGTTCTGTTGGTGAGACCTTAGATGTTCTATCCGGTGAAAATGCCGAAGGTGGTATGCAGATAGTAGGCGAGATATTAGTGCCGATACGGATTTGTTTGATGGCGAAACAAAACCTTTCGTTTAAAAAGAAAGCTTTAGCAAAGAAACATGTTTATTCGTCTCACGAAGACGATGCACAGGCTATTGCCGGAATAAGAACGATAGTTTCTCGTCCGCATGCACTGGCACAGTGTAAGCGGTTCCTACGGGAACGATGTAAAGGACTGGAACTGAAAGCGGTGGACAGTACGGCGGCGGCTGCGAAATTGGCTTCGCAATCAGAAAAGTTAGCAGCGTTAGCGTCTGAAGAAGCAGCGGCTAAATACGGGCTTATTATAATCGCGGAAGACGTGCAGGACCGAGATAGCGTTACGAGATTTGTCGTGCTTTCTTCTTCCGGTATCAAAACATCTCCTACCGGTAACGATAAGACTTCTATATTGCTATACCTGAAGGACCGCCCGGGTGCGTTATACGATACTTTGGGCGAATTTGCACAGCGTGAAATAAGCCTCACGAAGATTGAGTCACGACCGTCAAAGAAGGCTATGGGTGATTACATGTTTCACATAGATTGCGAAGGGCATATCGAGGAGAAGAAGATAAAAGAAGCGTTAGAATGTGTTAAAACTAAGGTAGCGGTGTTGAAAATGCTGGGTGCTTACCCGGTGGCAAGTGGCTATTAAGATTGTGATTTCTAAAAAAGGTTGCGGGTAAACAGCATAGGAGTGTTTTAAACCATCTGGCGGATCAAACTACAGGGCACCGTCCCACTTCCCCCTGACTAAAGTCAGAGGCATCCGCTGAGGAAGGTCGTGCGATGGGATGAGCACGAGCAGGTGAGGGGTGGTAGGAGTCCCAGTCGTGCATACCATAATCCGGTTTGTCAGATCAGCAAAAAGAATAAGTTAGACGATACCAACTCCTTTTATAAAATCAAATCTAAATGGGAAAATAAGCAGAAAAAATCAGGTGTGCCAAAATGAATGGGGAAGCAGAAAAAAAAAGTGACAGTTTTGACTGTCTTTGTTCAACACTTGATTTAACAAAAGAAAATGGCTTGGTTGAAGTCGATTCTGACACAGATGACGAATTTCAGCGATATATCTTAAAACAAGCCAAAGAGAAACTGGACATAGATGCCATATTCTTTTTAAAGCCCGAAACTGGACCAAGTATTCCACTTATATACTTCCGTAAATTGGAATCCAAAGATCATCATAAGATTGCAGAATTGCACCGACTGGTTTGGAATTTGGGACAGGCTCCTCTCCTTTTTGTAATTCTTCCTGATGTAGTCTTAATATACAATGCCTATGGGCCACCAAAAAGGTTGGGTGATGGACAATTGGATGACCAAGCCGGGTTAATTGAAGAATTAGAACTATTTGCAGAAGTTGAAACAGAAATTAAGAAATATCATAGATCGGAACTTGTAACGGGTAGTTACTGGCAAAAACACGGTGAAAAGTTCAAAAAGGAAAAAAGAGCATATCAAACATTATTAAATAATTTGGAATTTATGAGGAAAAAATTGATTGATCAAGGTTTATCTCCCGATATTGTTCACAGCCTTCTAAACAGATCGATATTTATTAAATATCTTGAAGATAGAAAGGATAAAAAAGGTTACAATGTATTTCCTGAAGGATATTTCGCACGGTATTTACCTGGTGCAGAATGTTTTACCGATCTGCTTTCTAACAGAGAAGCCACTTATAACTTATATCAAGATCTAAACGATAAGTTTAATGGAGATATTTTCATATTTAGTGAAGAAGAGAAAACAACTCAGGAACACCTTACTTTATTGCAAAGACTTCTCAAAGGAGAAGTGTATCTTGACAGTGGGCAGATGGCGTTGTGGCCTTTATATTCTTTTGATGTGATCCCGATCGAACTCATAAGTAATATTTACCAACAATTCCTTCATCATGAAAGAGATAATGAAACAACAGGACAATATTACACGCCATGCCATCTTGTTACTTTTCTGATGGATGAGGTGCTCCCCTGGGATGGAGAAAACATCGAGATCAAAATACTTGACCCTTCCTGTGGTTCAGGCGTTTTTTTGGTAGAAGCATATCGCAGGCTTATAAGTCGGTGGATGCAGGCAAATCTTGGACAACGTCCATCGATTTCTGATCTGACAGATATTCTCACGAAGAATATTTTTGGTGTGGATATAGATAGCAAAGCAATTCGAATAGCCGCTTTAAGCCTATACCTTACCATGTGCGATTATTTGGAGCCGCGTCATATCTGGGAAGAAGTCAAATCGAAACCACTATTTAAACCGCTCATAAATAATAATCTCTTTGAATCAGATTTTTTTGAAAAGGATGCGTCCTTCTCAAGTGAAAAATATGATTTGATAATCGGCAATCCTCCGTGGCAAAGCGAATTATCTGAACCTGCAAGAATGTATATAAAAGAGAATAATAAGCCGGTTGGAGATAAACAGATATGTCAAGCGTTTTTGTGG
>JAYEOC010000094.1:0-9779 GCA_034722635.1 Methanobacteriota archaeon | reverse complement strand
ACAGTTTTAGCGTCTGCGCAAGCAGCGGAGCTTTCGGGCGAACTGACAATCGCGGGTTCTACAACCGTGCTACCGATAAATCAGGAATGTGCACGGCTTCTTATGGAAGAGAACTCCGATCTAAGAATATCTGTTTCGGGTGGCGGTTCGGGTCATGGTGTAAAGGCGGTAGGCGAAGGTGCGATAGATATAGGTGCAGCGTCAAGGGACGTAAAAGCGAAGGAGCTGGAGACGTATCCGGACCTGAAACCGATAGCAATTGGAAAGGATAGCGTAGCTATAATCGTGCATCCGGATAACGCTGTAAGCGACCTGACGATGGAAGAGGCAGCGAAGATATTCGCAGGTGAGATAACGAACTGGCAGGATGTGGGTGGTTCGGATGAACCGATTCGTGTAATAACTCGGGAAGGTGGTTCTGGAACCAGGGATTGCTTCGAGGATGCGGTGATGAAGCCATTTGATTATACAATATATGGCAAAGCGTTGGTTAAGCCATCGAATGGTGAGATAAGAGCAACGGTCAGTCGAGATGAGGCAGGCATTGGTTTTCTTTCCCTTGGATTCGTGGACGAATCACTAAAAGCGGTTAAAATAGACGGCGTAGCGGCAACAGTAGATAACGTGCTTTCGGGTGATTATCCAATTTCGAGGAGTTTGTATCTCATAACGAATGGGGAACCGGAAGCGTTGCCGAAAGCGTTCATAGAGTTCGTGTTGTCAGAAGACGGGCAAGTGGTAGTAGAAGATATGGGTTACATAAAAGTGTCCCCGGTAGAGACTCTAGCACAGATAGCGGCACCGACAGCGGCACCGACGGCAGCAGCGGCAGCAACAGCGGCACCGACAGCGGCACCGACGGCAGCACCCGCAGCAACAGCAGCACCAACCCCTACAACACCGGGGTTCGAGGCAGTATTTGCCATCGCAGGGTTGTTCGTTTATGCTGTGCTAAAGCGGCGAAAGTGAAGCCAGAAGGAGAAACGAAAAGCTAGATGAAAATAGCGCATATATCGGACATCCACGTAGCGGAACAGCATTTCCTGCCGGATTTGCTGGCACGAGTAATAAGGGACATAAACCGGATAGAGCCCGAAATTGTGGTTGTTACTGGCGACCTAACAGAAAACGGCTCTCGATCCGAGTTTGTACGTGCACAGCAGTATCTCGAGCAGATAGACTGCAAAGTGAAGGTAGTGATACCCGGTAATCATGACGCAAGAAACGTTGGCTATCTCGGTTTCGAGGAGATATTCGGGCACAGATCAATAATAGAGAAATACAATGGGATAACAATCGCAGGTATTGATTCCACACAGCCCGATTTAGATGATGGACACGTGGGCCGAGAGAAATACGGCTGGATCGAGAAGTGCCTGGATACCGATGAGTTTAAGGTGGTGGCCCTTCACCACCATTTAATTCCCGTACCAAAAACAGGGCGAGAAAAGCAAATCCCCATGGACGCAGGTGACGTGCTCGAACTGCTTGTGCGGTGCGGAACAGACCTCGTGCTTTGTGGGCATAGACACGTGCCGTGGCTCTGGAACCTGAATGGCATAATAATAGCAAACGCGGGAACGGCATGCACGACCCGGGTGAAATGGGACATCCCTCAATCGTTCAACTTAATCGAAATAGACGAAGAGGAAAAGGGAACGATCAAGATATACCGTATGTATTCAAATGGTGGCCAGGAACTGGTGCTGGAGAAGAAGCGGGCTAAATAAACGAAATGGACTTTTTAGAGCGTGTACGCAGCTTTCGATTGAAAATGCTGGATCCCGAAGTATCGGAAAAGATAGTGGAAAAGCTATTGTTTATCTTCGCGCTCTCGTCCATTCTTATCGTATTGTTTATTATCGCATTCATGTTTAAGGAGGGTTTACCGGCATTGGCGCTGGGCCGTGAGTTCTTCCTGGGGATGTCCTGGTATCCACCGGATAACCAATTTGGCATTGTTCCGATAGTAATATGCAGTTTCATTGTGGGAACCGGAGCTTTACTAATCGCGGCTATCATCGGCATACCGGCTGCGATATTTTTGGCTGAATATTCTCCGGACTGGCTGAGAAACTTCATCAAACCTTGTGTCGAGCTGTTAGTCGGTATTCCTTCGATAGTGCTTGGTTTCTTCGGGTTAGTTGTGCTTGTGGGGTATATAAAAAACACTGTAGGTGGATATGGCGAGTGTATATTAGCAGGTTGGCTAATCCTCGCAGTCATGACTTTACCCCATGTCATCAGCATATCTGAGGATTCTATCCGTGCGGTACCAAAGACATATAAAGAAGCTTCGCTCGGTCTCGGTGCTACACAGTTGCAGACGATAACAAAAGTATTGTTGCCAAATGCACGTTCCGGGATATTAACGGCTATGGTGTTGGGTATGGGAAACGCAATAGGAGAAACAATGGCGGTTTTAATGGTCATCGGTAATCCTGAGATACCATTCATACCTTCTTCTGCTTTAGACCCGGCGCGTGTGCTAACATCCACGATAGTAATCGAAATACCTTATGCGGTTTGGGGTTCGATGCACGAGCATGCGCTGTTTGCCCTGGGTGTGATCCTGTTTATTGTAGTTGCGATTTTCAATGTGATAACCACAGCCGTGATAAAAAAAGGAGCTAAACACCGATGAATGTAAAAGAGAAGCTAGTAAAAGTGGGTCTGGGCGCTGCGGCCTTTATAGCGGTAGCGGCATTGTTCATAGTTGTTGGTTACGTGGTTATTAATGGTATCGGAGTATTAAGTTGGGAGTTCTTGCTTACATCCCCGTACCGGTTTGAATATGGCGGTATATTCCCGCAGATTATCGGGTCGTTATGTCTGGTTGCGGTTTGTTTACTTTTCGCGGTGCCTTTTGGTCTGGCATCGGCAATATATCTCGCGGAATACGCGCCGGATAATCTAATAACAAAGAGTGTGCGGTTCTTTGTGGAATGTCTGGCGGGAATACCGTCAATAGTGATAGGGCTGTTCGGGCTTACTTTTTTGGTTTATTATCTTGATTTTGGCATTTGCATGCTATCCGGCGGTTTAGCGCTTGGATTCATGATTCTGCCATGGACTGTTAGAGCGAGCGAAGAAGCGATAAAAACAGTGCCTAAGGGGCATAGAGAGGCATCTCTTGCTTTAGGCGTTTCTAAGTGGCGAACCATTCGTAGTGTAGTTTTGAAAAGCGCTTATCCGGGTATAATCACCGGGATACTGCTTGGATTGGGAAAGGCGATAGGCGAAACGGCCGTTGTGCTTTTAACTGCGGGTTCTGGTCTGGAGCCTTTTTTGCCTAAGTCAATCTTCGATCCGGTTGCGTCATTACCGGTTTATATCTACATGATTGGCACAAAGGGGCATACATCTGCGGCATATTCGCGTACTTTTGGCGCTTCTCTCGTGTTAATCGCAATGTTTTTGATGATAAGTATATTCGCTTTGTATCTTCGAAATAGATACTCCAGGCGTATGAGTAAGAGGTAAAGAAAAGGAAAAAATGGGCATGATAGATGTGAGTGGACTGAATGTATATTATGAGAATGGGGCAGTGCATGCGTTAAAAGACGTGAATATGGAGACGGACGCGAACAAAATAACAGCGTTGATCGGGCCTTCGGGCTGTGGCAAGACGACTTTTCTCAGGACTCTTAACCGTATGAATGACTTTAGTGGCGTTACGACGAAAGGCAAGGTGCTTATTGATGGTACGGACATATATAATGGAAAAGTGGATGTCATTCACTTAAGGAAGAAAGTAGGGATGGTATTTCAGCAGCCGAACCCGTTTCCGATGAGCATATATGATAATGTTGCTTACGGGCCGAAGATACATGGTGTGCGGAACAAAAAACTGGCTGAGATAGTAGAGGAAAGCTTGAAGAAAGCGGCATTGTGGGACGAAGTGAAAGACCGGCTGGAAGAGAGTGCAGTGAAGCTCTCGGGTGGGCAGCAACAGCGGTTGTGCATTGCGCGTGCACTGGCAGTGAATCCCGAAATCATTCTCTTTGACGAGCCATGTTCTGCGCTGGATCCGGTATCAACAGCGAGGATAGAAGATTTGCTACGGGAATTGAAACAGGATTACACGATTGTGATAGTAACGCATAACATGCAGCAGGCAGCGCGTGTATCGGATATTACCGCTTTTTTCCTCATGGGCGAGTTGATAGAATGTGGCAAGACCACGAAAATATTTGAGAAGCCAAAGGATAAGAGGACTGAGGATTATATTACGGGGAGGTTTGGGTAAGAGATCGGCATTACTGAAATAAACAAAGGATATGGCCAAAAATGACAGGAAAAATATTTATATCTCTTCATAGCAATCGTAACATGGGGGCTGAATAACCAGATGGGTGCTGCTTCTATGGGGGGAGACGAAAGAATTTAAGTTCTATGAGCATGAAATGCTCATAGAGGTGGTAGAGGCATCAGCAGAAGATATTGAGAGGTTAATAGAAAGATCGAGGAAAAATTCGTGAAAAGAATA
Source organism: Methanobacteriota archaeon (assembly GCA_034722635.1). Lineage (GTDB taxonomy): Archaea > Halobacteriota > Syntropharchaeia > Alkanophagales > Methanospirareceae > QENJ01. The sequence continues at coordinate 5,290 of JAYEOC010000094.1, read as the reverse complement.
GAATTCCATGATAGGACGAAAGAAATAAACGAAATAATGGGCATACTTGATCGAGAGCCATCGCTAATAACTTTCGTTTACGGTCCGATAAACAGCGGCAAAACCGAGCTGATGAACTATGTGCTGAAACAATTGCCCGAAGATTATGCGGTTTTCTATATAAATCTGCGTGGCCGGTTTATAAGAGGCTACGAGGAGTTCCTCGATGTTCTTTTTGAGATAGACCAAGAAAGTGCGGAAAGGAATGTAAAAGATTATGCAAAAGCGATTTTAACGGATTTGAGATATCTTGGCGGGATACCCATACCTTTAAATTTATTTGAGAAGATGCTTGAGAGAAAAGATAGGAGCAAAGATGTGTTCAAGTATATAGAGACTTTTATGTCCGAGATTGCGCAAAAACGTGTACCCGTCTTGATTATTGATGAATTGCAAGTGATCGGGGACGTAAAAATAAACGAATTGATGATATACAAACTATTCAATTTCTTCATCAGGTTAACGAAGGAGACGCATTTGGCACACGTCTTTACGGTTTCAAGCGATTCTTTGTTCATTGAAGACGTTTACAGCGAAGCGATGCTTCAGGGTAGATGCGATTATCTCATGGTTGATGACTTCGATTATGAGACGACACTGACGTTTCTGGATAACTACGGATTCCGCGATTATGAGAAACAGGAAGTATGGGATTATTGTGGTGGTAAGCCCATTTATCTTGTTAAGCTAATAAATGCGAAATTGAGCGGTAAGGAAGTAAAGGCAGAAGTGGAGAAGATGCTTGAAACGAGAAAGAATCAAATTCTTTCGATATTTGATGATATAGCACTAAAAAGGGTGGATATTTCTGAAGATGCGATTTTAACGGAGTTCAGTCGCTTTGTGAAGGAGGAAGAAGAAGTGAGATATGATAGGTTGGACGCTACGAAGATATATTTGGTCAAGCGGAATGTGCTTTTCGTTGATCCTACGAGGAGGACAATGCGACCGCAATCGAAGTTGGATTTGCTGGCTATTCGTGCAATAGCAGAGGAGGAGACATAATGCAGATAAGAAAAGAATACACAGCGGATTTGGAAAAACTGAAGGCAGATGTGCTGAATATGGGCGAAATGTCAAAAGAATCAGCAAAGAACGCCATACACGCTTTAGTTCATCGCGATATGGAACAGGCAGCGAAGATATTAAAAGAGAACGTCATAATAGACAACCTGGAATTTGAGATAGAGCACCTGTGTATAAAGCTGATAGCGTTGCAACAGCCGACAGCGGTAGATCTCAGAATGATTGAGACGTGCGTGAAGATAATAACGGATTTTGACCGGATAAGTGACCTCGCGGGCGACATTGCCCGGATTGTGTTGCGGATAGCGGATGAACCGTTCGTTAAGCCGCTGATTGATATACCCCGGATGTCGGAGTGCTCGCAAGGCATGATTTCTGACTGCCTAAAAGCGTTTTCTGACCGTGACATAAAAGCGCTGGAGGATTTCTCAGACCGGGACGATGTGATAGATGCACTTTTTGATCAGGTCAGACGAGAATTGATAACAATCACGATAGAAAGACCACGCGGCATAGAAAATGCGAGTCATCTGCTGTTTGTGGCGTTACATTTAGAGCGAATCGGCGATCATGCCTGCAATATCGCTTCTCGTATTGTATATATGGTTACAGGTAAGAATAGGAAGTTTGAGTGAGGCTATGGACGCGAGAAAGGTTCAGATAACCGGAAAATCCACGTATATGGTTACACTACCGAAGAAATGGGCGGTAGGAGTCGGGCTGCAACCGGGCTCACTGCTGTCAATCACGTATCGCGATGATGGCACATTGCTGCTCACACCGCCTATGACACAACCTTTTGTCAGCCGTAAGAAACTTAATATTGATGGTGATATGACAGAGCTGAAAATGGATATTATCGGTGCTTATGTGATGGGGCACCAGTACATAGATCTTCATGCTAGTAGGATACCACAGGAGATAAGGAAAGAGGTAAAAGTGCTATGCAAAAATCTTATTGGTAGCGAAATAGTAGAAGAGACGGAGAATAAGATGGTGATCTACGACCTCCTGAACCCCGGTGAGTTCACGATAGAAAAAGGACTGAAACGTATATATGCACTCGTGTCTGGTATGCTTAAAGACATGATAGCGGCTTTTAACGTGAAAAGTCGTGATGAGATACTGAGCGACATTGTGGCAAGGGATGAAGAGGTAGATCGGGTTTATTTACTAATCATGAAGCAATTCATCAGGAGATTAAAAGAGGGCTGGGTCTCGAAAGAAGACCAGTTATGCCTGGTTGAAGCGTTTCATTATCGCATCGCGGCTGATAATCTCGAAAGAATCGGCGATCATACGGTAAAGATTGCAAATACGCTCCATTCTATTGACATTGATAATGGCGTACCGCAAGATATTATGATCCGACTCGTGGAGGTAGGAAAGAAATCGCTGAATTGTGTTGATAAAAATGTCATTGCACTCCGAAACATGGATGCCGGGCTTGCAAGCAGGGTATTAAGCGCGAATGCACGAATAAAGGCGGATATATCGGAAATCAACCGCTTGATTATTGCCACACCACATGCGCTACCTCTTGGAATCATAACCGACAGTATCAGTAGGATAGGAGACTATGCCGAGAATATTGCGGAACTTGCAATCGATTTACGACAATTATAGGGTGATTCCTTTCGTCCTTTGCATATCCGTTGCGATTGACTACACATTAACGTTATATCTAGCAGGGAGCAAAGAAGCAATCCGGAGATACGAATTCAGCCCTTTGCTCAGATATGTGATTGAACACGACATTGTAGCCATCTACCTCGTGTGCACCATCTTCTTCTATTATATATCCGCATACATGGTGTTAAAACTAATCAAAGACGAGCCGGTGTACTGTGCTGGCGTAGCACTTATTTTGCTGCTGAGCCTAACGCACCTGCTTGGTGGGTTATCGTGGGTGTTCAGGAAGGCCTGGTATTCTAATACTGTGCTGGCACTCTCGCTCGCTTCTATCGCACTTGCAATTGTATCTTTTGGTTATGTAATCCTGCGGCGTGCATAGAATTTGTGTATTTGTATAGCAGCGGGGTAAGAAACCACGAGATTCCACGAGATTAACACAAGATTTTTGGGTTAGCAGGGGATAAAGAGCCAATAGAACTCTTAAGCAGGACCCATAGTATTGCTTTCTCGTGGAAATCTGTGTAATCTTGTGGTTAGCTAAACAATTACGAATTTGTTTGTTATCTGGGACCTGGTATTTTTGAGGACCGATGTTTGATACGTCACCTATGAGCGTGCGGCCGGTACGGGTGTGTGCCTTATCAAAAGATGTGCGAAACAAAAGATCACCATCCCGAAAGAGATCGCCAGGACGGTAAAGATCATGTTTGTGTACAGTGCGCTTTTGACGTACCAGGAGATACCGGCGAATGAGTGTGCTATTGCAATAAGCGTAATACTTAACAACGCCACGGGAAATATTTTATATTTTTCCAGTGCGTGCAGTGCGATATATGAGCAGGAGAAATATAAACCCATCATAACTAAAGCATAAGGTATCAACAGTTCATGTTTCACCACCTGAATGAGCAATAAGCTGTGCTCGTTGTTGATCAAGTTCTCAATACTCCCGGAAAACCAGAGCGTGCACGTATAGTCAATTATAATGGAAATAGCAAGCCATGCCGAGATACAAAATATTGTATTTTTCTTTTCTACCATGTGCTAACATTCGTTCAGACACGTTATAAAAATATCTAAGACGGACAGAAAAGTAGCAGTTATACACAAAATAAGTATCTAACATTTGATATTTTTTTGAAAAACGATTGAAAAATCAATTAAACAAGCAATTTCTATATATTCTATGAATTTTATATAGATAACCATTATCAAAGCAGAGGTTTATAGCCAAACGAGATGAGACTAATAGTAAGCCTGCTTCTGGCGGTAGCACTTTCGGTCTACACACTCGGTGCAACGTGCTGGTATGCCGCCACCACAATCTTTAATTTTGTTATACCCGCAATTTCGCTCGCGTTCATTGTTTATCTTGCGTTCATATACTTTATTAAGCCTCTGGAATCCAGCCACTAATATTAGTGATTTAGCCGCGTTCATTGTTTGTTGTGGCACCGCCCCGTTATACATAGATTTTAGCCAATATATAAATATATAGTTTAGTTATTGTATTAAAGAAACGTTTATATAGCTACTATACTATCTTAACCTATTAGCGCATAGTTAGGAGGAAAAGATATGGGTAGAAAGAAGTATATATGCGGTGGATGTGGGAAAGAAACGATAAGTGGTAAATTACCACATGGCTGGAAGAAAATTTGCGATAGCCCGGATAGGTGTATATGTGACCTGTGTAGAGCAGAGAAGAGTGCTCCTGCGATTCCGCAAGACGAACTCCGGCATTCTTCTATCGCATTTGCAAAAGCGTCATCTGTATTAGGAGAACAGTAAAATTGAGCGTTGAACAATTCGGAACCATGATGCCAGGAGCTTTTTACAATAATGTAGAGAACACAACCTTTCAGGAATACGTCCTGTGGTTGCGTATGAAGTATGTCATGGTTAAGTATGAAGTCGTGGATAATAGTATGCTTTTTGAATACGAGCAGCAACTAATTTCGCTTTTACAGGAAGAGATAGAGGACGAGTTCTTATGGGTAGAGAAATGTGCGTAACGCCCGGTGGAGACACTTTATCCACGGGTCGGGCGGATTTACACACTCATACACACTATTCAGGCTTCGGTAAAGTCGCCTTTATACCCTTTCCTGAGTCCGTCACACCGCCAGAGAAAATGGTGGATACCGCGGTGAAGAAACGTTTAGACGTGCTCTGCATCACCGACCACAACGAAATAGAGGGTGCCTGGAAGGCGCAGCGATACGTGCGTGAAAAGGGATTAGAGCTAGAGGTGGTAGCGGGAGAGGAAGTCAGTACTGCGGATGGCGAAGTTTTGGGACTTTTTTTACAGGAACGAATACCCCGGGAACTTTCAGCGGCCGAAACAATAGACATTATCCATGACCAGGGAGGTCTGGCGGTGGCACCACATCCATTCAGCTACCGCTGCCCGAGCCTTGGAATGCTGATTAAAGAGCTGCATTTAGATGGCGTAGAAGTATTGAATGCCGCCCACCGGGACCCATACGTGAATGGATTAGCACAGAAGAATACAGAGCCGCATTCCGCACGAACAGGGGGAAGCGATGCGCACTCGCCAAAGATGCTGGGTAATGCGTATACCGAATTC
>JAYEOC010000093.1:0-10089 GCA_034722635.1 Methanobacteriota archaeon | reverse complement strand
GCAAAGATTGTACTACTGTTTGTGTTATTACTTCTGTCCGGGTTCTTCTCAGGCTCCGAGACCGCTTTGGTTGGTATTGGGAAGATAAAAGCGCGGGCGTTGGTGAAACGAGGCGTAAAAGGTGCTGAGATCATTGATGAGATGGCACGCAAGCCGGAGACTATACTTACTGCCGTGCTCATTGGTAATAATATAGTGAATATCTCGGCATCAATAATAGCCGCCTCTATAGCCATAGAGCTCTTTGGCAGTTACGGCGAGGCAATTGCCATCGGAGTAATGACCCTTTTAATCCTCACGTTTGCAGAAATCATGCCCAAGACCATTGCAGTTCATCATGCCGAAGGGGTTTCCATTCTGATTTCCAGACCTATGTGGATTATAGCTTTCGTGTTTCGGCCCGTTATAAAAATGTTTTCTTTGATTACTTCCGCTTTTGTTTGGCTTTTCGGTATTAAATTGCATCGTGGACAGGGCATGACAGAAGAGGAAATGGAGACGATGCTGGACATAGGCGAGGAAGATGGTGCGATAGAAGAGGACGAGAGGGAGATGATGATGGGCGTGCTAAAGCTGGACGAAATCGTGCTGAAGAGTGTGATGAAACCAAAAGAAGAGATGCTCTGTCTGGAAGTAACGCAAACGGTAAACTCCGCAGTGGACTTAATAAAGCGAAGTGGCTACTCACGGATTCCCGTCTTTGAAGAGACAAAAGATAATATAGTTGGCGTATTATATGCGAAGGATTTGTTAATCAAGACGAATGAAGGCGTGAATTCGCTAAAAGAAATCATGAAGACACCTTATTTTGTGCCCGTGACGAAACGAGTAGATGACCTCCTGGAGGAGTTCCAACGTGGCAGGTTTCATATCGCGATTGTCATAGACGAAGAGCGCAAAACAAAGGGGTTAGTTAGTTTAGAGGACCTCCTTGAGGTAATAGTAGGTAGCATCTATGACGAATATGACGTAACAAAAATGCGAGGCTTAAGCAAAAGTGACTGAACGGTCTCTCTCGGATTTGCGATTTGATTGTACATCTAAACGCTGCAAAACTCGTAAGCAAAAAACAAATAATGGGTGAAGGGGGAGGGGATAAAGTTAAAATCGGGGGCTATCAACTTTTGCTTTCGCAGCCCACCTAACCTTTCTTCTTTTCCGCCTCAGTTTCACCATGTTCCTTTCACACTTGGAACTGCAGAAATACAAAACAGTTCCGTCACGCTTCACGAACATCATTCCAGTTCCTGGCTCTATTGGTAAATCACAAAAAGAGCATCTCTTCTCCATCTTTTCTCCCGCCTATCGCTAAAATAAATTATCGCCTCAATAATTTCCGTACTTCCCTATCGGTCTCTAACAGCACAATTACATCGCCGGTCTTTACCGCACCCCGGCAATTCCGGGTTACGATTCGCCCTTTATTCGTGCCTTCCAGTACTCTGCACTTTATCTGTGTTGATTCGCCGTGCATCCCAGTCCTACCTACTATTTCTATTACCTCCGTGGGTGTCCCTCTATCATCAATCATTACATTTACACTCCGTTACTTACGCCTTTATCTTTTCCAATTCCCCGATAATCGAATCAATCGCCTCTTCTGCCTTCCCTGGATTGACGATGGCCGCGGTGCCGCAACCTTTCTTTATGCCACAAGCAGCACCTAAATCTTTCTGGTTCTTAACATACAGGTATGGTATGCTTTTCTCTTCACACAAGGGTGCTATGTGCATCACTATCTCCTCTGGAGTAACATCCTCTCCGACAAGCACCAGCTTTGCCATCCCTCTTTCTATAATCTTTGTTGCCTCGTTTGTCCCCTTCTTTATGCTGCCCGTAGTTCGCGCCAAATCCAACGCCTCTAACGACTTGCTTTGCAATTCCTCTGGCACTTCAAACTTAATATACGCTTTTTTTTCTTCCTTAGTCATCTTTCATTCCCTTACAGTGTCATCTGCGCTTTCACTTTTATATTACTAACTAATGCTTTAAGCTTATAATCCTCAAACAAGACTGGTTGCACATAACCCTCAGGCACACTTAGCGCTATCTCTTTTGTACGCCCGTATCGGCCTTTGCTTACTAGCACGGCGTTTACCAACCCCAAGATGTCTAATTCTGCGATTAAATCGCTAACGCGGCGTTGTGTTAACGATTCCATGCCCAAATGGTTACATGATCGCCGATACATGTTATAGACTTCGCCACTGGAGAATCGCTTCTTGTTTCTTTCCTTGCGTAGTAGAAGCACACTACTCAACACGATTTTTGATTGTACCGGTAGCGTCTTTATTACTTCCACAATGCTGTTTGCTTCTAACCGGTCACTTGCTTGTCTCACGTGATCCTCTGTTACCATCCGGGATTTCGTGCGATCTGCTAATTCGCCTGATACTCTCAACAGGTCGAGAGCACGTCGCGCATCTCCATGCTCCTGTGCCGCGAAAGCCGCGCATAGCGGTATCACACCATCAGCAAGCCGGGAAAAATGGAATGCCATCCTCGCCCTTTCAGTCAAAATATCCTGCAACTGGTCGGCATTGTAAGGTGGGAATATTATCTCTTCTTCGCCCAAGGACGACTTTACTCTCTGGTCCAATAGCGTCGTAAAGGTCAGGTCATTTGAAATACCGATTATGCTTACTCTAGCATTAGTTAGCTCGCTGTTTATCCTTGAGAGATTATACAACGCGCTGTCTCCTTTGACTGCTAACCGATCTACCTCGTCTAATACCACGATTACACATCTATCATCGGTATCTATCCCCGCCTTAAATTCTGAATATACCATATCTGTTGGCCAGCCGATCATTGGAACATTCTGATTGAATACCCGTGCAAGATATGCAAAAACACGATATTGCGTATCAAACACCTCGCTGTTGATATAGATCATAAAGCATTTACTGTCCAGCTTCCGCCCCATCCGTTCTAATTCGTTACTTACATATCTCACCGTAGCGGTCTTACCCGTTCCGGACTTGCCATAGATTACTATGTTAGAAGGGGTTTCGCCCTTTAACGCCGCAGATAATATGTCCGCTAAACCCTTTATCTGCATCTCGCGATGCGGCAGTTTTTCTGGTATATACGTGGGGCGGAGTACTTCCTTATTTACAAATATTCCTCCTGCACTTATCAGGTCGTCGAATAGGTTTTCCATCTCTGTCTCAAAAAAAATACCTCGGTGTAAAAAATATGTTGCACACATAAAAACAATGCGTTATTCACAGTTGAATAAAGAATCCCTGTTTTAATAATCCCGCTAATAGTGTGTCATATCTATCCATAATTGATGCACTCATAGCTCTATTAACGGGTAAATATATGCACGATAGCCGTGCCACCAGTTCCACCTATGTTATGTGTCAGACCAACTTCGGCGTTTGGTACCTGTCTTTTTCCGGCTTCTCCTCTGAGTTGCTGCACTATCTCTGCTACTTGCCTTATACCTGTTGCACCGAGCGGATGCCCACACGCTTTTAGCCCGCCCGATGGGTTTATCGGAATTTTACCACCTAGTGCCGTCTGCCCGTCCTCAGTAGCTGTGCCACCAGCACCCTTTTCAAAAAAGCCTAAATCTTCTATGGCTATTAGTTCTGCAATCGTGTATGAATCGTGCACCTCGGCAACATCTATTTGCGTAGGCTCAAGGGCCGCCATTTGATAGGCTTTCTTAGCTGCAAACACCGTTGCGTCCATCGTGGTCAGGTCCCTTCGATCATGAAGCGAGATTGTATCACTCGCTTGTGCAGACGCTTTAACGTAAACCGGCGATTCTGTATATTTCTTTGCGGTCTCCGCGGTGCATACGACAGCCGCAGAAGCGCCATCTGCTATGCCCGAGCAATCCAGCATATGAAGCGGGTCGGCGACCATAGGCGAGCCAAGTACGGCCTCTGCTGAAATCTCCCGCCTGTATTGTGCAAGGGGGTTGTGGGTGGCATTGAAATGGTTCTTTACTGCTACCTTTGCCATTTGCTCGCTCGTGGTGTGATATTTTTGCATGTGTGCCTTTGCCATCTGAGCAAACAATGACGGAAGCGTTGCACCGCAAATCGCTTCCCATTCACGATCCACGCCGGAAACGAGCAAATCACTGGCTATATCATCATCTACGTCGGTCATCTTCTCCACGCCTGCTGCTATCACGAGGTCGTACCAGCCGGAAGCTACAGAAAGAACTGCCGAATGCAATGCGAGCGCACCTGATGCGCAACCTGCTTCTACTCGTGTCGAGGCGATATGCAATCCTGATAAGCCGGCATAATCTGATATTAACGCACCAATATGCTCCTGTTCCACAAATCTGCCGGCTGACATGTTGCCACCATAAAGTGCATCTATATCATCCCCGCTTATCCCGGCATCTTCTATCGCTTTTAAGCCGGCTTCTACCGCTATGTCTCTAAAAGACCTATCCCAGAGTTCACCAAATTTTGTTGTTCCCACACCTATTATCGCTACTTCTCTCATTTCACATCCTTATTTTTCCTTGATGCTTTGCATACGCTGCGTAATCCAGATACTTCTTTGATACAAGGAAGTGCTCTACCTTCTGCCCTTTCTCTCTTACTTCCTCAATACTGTCCGTAACACGTAAAACAAATGAATCAGAACCTGCACCAGATCCGAATGAAGTAAGTAATATTCGCTGCGAGGGTAATGCCTTATCAAGAACGGCTGCGAGCCCGATAAGCGATGCTGCCGAATACGTATTCCCAAAGAAGGGCACCATCAGGCCGGTTTTTACTTGCGCGGATGTGAACCCGAGACTTTTTGCCGCTTTTAACGGGAACTTGCCGTTGGGCTGGTGGAAAACAGCGAAGTCAAAGTCCGAAGGTTTGAGGCCTGTCTGTTCCAACAAAGCTTTTGTAGATGAGATCGTATGCCGGAAATACGCGGGTTCTCCCGTGAAGCGTCCACTGTGTGACGGATATTTCTGTAAGTCTCTCCGCCAGAAATCGGGTGTATCAGTTGTAAAAGACGTATATTCCTCTATCTCTGCGATTACCTTGTCCTGTCCGATGACAAATGCAGCACTACCCGCCGCCGCTGTGTATTCTAATGCGTCACCCGGGCTTGCTTGTGATGTATCGGCACCTATTGCAAGTCCATACTTTAGTTTATTCAGTGCGACAAAACCCATGCACGCTTGCATTGCTGCTGTTCCCGCTTTACATGCGAACTCGAAGTCCGCGGCTGTTATTGCGTTCGATGCGTCTATTGCCGCTGCTACGATGGTAGCAGTAGGTTTTACGGCATAAGGGTGGCTTTCCGCGCCCACGTAGATGGCACCGAGATCTCGCGGATCAAGACTCGCACGGTGGATAGCAGCACGTGCGGCTTCTACCGCCATTGTCGCGGCATCTTCATCCAGATCCGGCACGGATTTCTCTTCTACCATCAGGCCCGCCTTCATACTCGCACCGTCCTCGCCCCATTGTTTTGCTATATCTTCTACTCGTATCCTGTACGAGGGTACATACACGCCATATGAGACTATCCCTATCATTGTATCCACAATAGTTTAAACAACGGCGAGTAATATATAACTTATGGGTGAACGTTATGGAAGAGAAAATACGAAAATACTTGGCAACTAAGTTTGGGGATCCGCTGAATGTACTACATGTAACGGAGTTAGGATTGGAGTCAAAACAGGTAAATGAGCACGAGCTAAAGGGATTTGGATATGGTAAACCTTACCTTGTGGCTTTCGAGACTCGAGAAGGCGATCAAAAAGAGGTAGTTATTTCCTCGATGCGGGGCGATGGGTTCGGGCATGACTATATGGCAGACCGTGCACAGATAATGATATGGCAGCATCAAGCGTTCAATACACTGCCGAAACACGTAAACTCGCTTGATGTTGGCTACTTCACGAAAGAAGGTGGGATGGCTTCCGCAAGTGATGCAGCGGAATATTTCATTGTATGCGAGAAAGTGGAAGGTGAAGAGTACGTCAATGACTTGAACCGGTTAAGAGACGGTGGAGAGTTAAAACAGTTAGATGAGGAACGGGTATCTGCGCTGGCGTCCTATTTGGCGGATATACACGCTGTTAAAAAAGACGATGCACAGCTTTATGTACGCCGGATACGGGAGTTGGTGGGGCATAGCGAGTGCATATTCGGACTGACGGACAGTTATCCTGCACAGAACGAGTTCATAACGGCTGAAGAGCTGGCCGAAATAGAGAAGAAGTGCATAGACTGGCGATGGCGACTGAAAGAGACAAGAACGAAGAGGTTGTGTATGGCTCATGGTGATTTCCATCCCTGGAATCTCCTCTTCCGCGAAGGGACTGATTTTACTGTGCTTGACCGCAGCCGAGGGGAATGGGGTGACGCTGCGGACGACATTTCCGCGATGACCATAAATTATCTGTTCTTCGGGCTTATCAAAGCCGGTGGTGCTGCGATAGACAAAGACTTTAAGCGATTGTTTGAACTATTTTTTGACGTGTATCTCGAAAAGACGGGCGATTACGAGTTACTGCAGGTGATACAACCGTTTTATGCGTTTCGAGGGCTTGTAGTCGCGTCTCCGGTATGGTACCCGAATATTTCGGTGGCTACAAGAACGAAACTGTTCAACTTCATAAATAATGTGCTCGCGGCAGAGGAATTTGATTATAAAGGTGTGGATAAGTATTTGGGTTGAGTTCTACAGACAGCGGTTCGCATCAAACAATCCACCAGCACCAGAGCGACCATCGCCTCCGCGACCGGCACTATTCTCGAGCAGATACAGGGGTCATGCCGGCCCTTTATCCTTATTTCTGTCTCTTGCTTCTTCGCCATATCCACACTCCGCTGCGGCTTTGCAATAGAAGAAGTAGGCTTCACGGCTATTTTGCATATCACCGGCTCGCCCGTCGCGATACCGCCTAAAATACCGCCTGCGTTGTTCGTTTTCGTCTTTATCCTGCCGTCTTCAATAAAGAATTCATCGTTCATCTCGCTACCTTTCAGCCTCGCCGCCTCAAACCCCGCACCGATTTCTACGCCCTTCACGGCACCGATGCTCATCAATGCCTTTGCAAGTTCGGCATCCAGTTTATCGAAGACCGGCTCGCCCAACCCCGCCGGAACCCCGGTTGCAATTAGTTCTACAATGCCACCTACACTGTCTCCTTCTGCTTTCACTTCTTTTATCAACTGCTCCATTCGTATCGCGGCGTCCAGGTCCGCACATCGGACTGCATTTCGTTCCACATTCTTCTTCAGATCTTCGAATCCCACTTCGCGTGCTCTTATGCGTCCTACTTCCACTACATGTCCGATAGTTTGTATGCCATATGCCGTCAATATTTTCTTTGCTATTGCACCCGCAGCAACTCGCGCTGCTGTCTCTCGTCCGGAAGCTCTTCCGCCGCCTCGATAGTCCCTTAACCCGTACTTCATCAGATACGATAAATCTGCCTGACCCGGTCTCGCAACGTGCTTCAGCTCTTCATACGGTCGCGAATCAACATCCTTGTTCCACACGAGCATAGAAATAGGTGTACCCAGCGTTTGCCCTTCAAATACGCCGGACAAAATCTGTACCACGTCTGCTTCCTTACGCTCTGTCGTTATTTCACTTACACCCGGTTTCCTACGGTCTAATTCGTGCTGTATGTCCTCTACAGCTAGTTCAAGCCCTGCGGGACAGCCGTCCACGACAACGCCTATCGCGGTGCCATGAGACTCACCCCAGGTTGTCATCCTGAATATCCTACCAAAAGTGTTGCCAGTCATGGTAAACACGATTTTATAGGTTCTTGTAATATTTAAACGTAATTTGTTTCTAAGAGCGCTTTACTGGCACCCGGAGCAGGATAAACAGTTCGAGTTACAGGTTTTGAAATTAGAATGGCCGTGCTTTACCGTTTATACGTGAACGCACTCGATACCTGCGCGCCTTAAATATTCCAAACCTTCCTTATCGCTATAGTCCCCCGTCATCACCACTCGTTTTACACCTGCATTTATTATTAGCTTGGCACATATCTTGCACGGGAATGCGTTTACGTATAATGTAGCACCGTTTGCGACTTTGCCCGATTGTAAGAGTGCATTTTGTTCTGCATGGACCCCAACACATTCCTCATGCCGCTCACCTGACGGGATATTCAATTTATCACGCCGGCACCCAACCTCGAGACAATGCGGGAATCCTCGCGGTGCACCGTTATAACCCGTAGATATTATCACGTTATCCTTGACCACGATGGCACCGATCTGTCTTCTCAAGCATGTTGAACGCAGTGCCACGTCATTTACAATGTTCATCCAGTATTCATTCCAGGATATGCGCTCTTTATCTGGCTTTTCTCTATCTTCTCTTAGATTCATAATCGCTACCGTCTCTCAATTCCTTTTCTGTTCTATTCGACATTAAACTTTTACGCACTTTCACGCTAAAATTTTAGTTATAACCAACGTTTAGAATTTGCGTGTTCCGAAGTACGGGAAAACACAATAATTATATATTATCAGACTGTAAATAGCTTTATACCATGAAAGTAGCAATAAATGGTTGGGGACGAATAGGCAGATTAGTATTTCGAGCAGCGTTACAGGACAAATCCGATATAGATTTTGTAGCAATAAACAGTCATGCTGCGGAGGCTTTCTGGATGGCACACTTGTTGAAGCACGATTCGGTGCATGGCCTGCAGCAAGGGGATATAAGGGCAGACAAGGATAGCTTGGTGGTAAACGGAAAAGAGCTGCGAATATTCGCGGAAAACGATCCGGAAAAGTTACCCTGGGGCGATTTGGGCGTGGATTTGGTAGTGGAATCCACGGGTAAGTTCCAGACTCGGGACGAAGCATCAAAGCACATTGACGCGGGCTGCAAAAAAGTATTAATAACAGCACCGGGGAAGGACCCGGACGTAACTATTGTGCCGGGCGTGAACGAGGAGATGTATGATCCTGCCACACATAACATAATTTCGCTTGCTTCTTGCACCACCAATTGCTTAGCTCCGGTGGTGAAGGTATTGAACGACAAGTTCGTCCTGAATAAAGGGTTCATGACCACGATTCATTCGTACACGGGCGACCAGAAACTTCTTGATGGCCGGCATAAAGATATGAGACGGGCACGTGCGGCGGCTATGGCAATAGTACCGACATCAACAGGTGCGGCTGCTGCGATAGGTGTCGTGCTGCCGGCATTAGCCGGGAAGATGGATGGCATATCCTTACGAGTACCAACGGCAAATGTCTCAATCGTGGACCTCGTGGCCGAGCTTGGGCGAGACGTGATTCGAGACGAAGTGAACAGTGCATTTGAAGAAGCTTCAAAAACGTCTTTGAACGGTATTCTCGACGTCACTTATGAGCCACTGGTATCTACGGATTACATTGGTTCTGATTATTCGGCGGTTGTTGATGCTGAATATACAAATGTGATGGGCGGTAAAGGCAACCTGGTGAAGGTGCTTGCGTGGTACGACAACGAATGGGGCTACTCGTGCAGGGTGGTAGACGCGATAAAGAAGATAGAAAAGCAGGGTTTGTAGAAAAAAGGTTAGATGGCGGGTGGGAAAATGGACGAAAAATTAAGTGACTTCTTGACTATTGATGACTTCGAGGTAGCAGGTAAGACCGTACTCTTCCGGGCAGACATAAATTCGGTGGTTATAAACGGTAAAGTGCAGATGAAGGAGCGGATAGAGGAGAATGCAAAGACGATCCGTGAACTTTCGGATAAAAAAGCGAAAGTAGTCATTCTCGCGCATCAAAGTCGTGCAGACAGAGCGGATTTCATGACTCTGGAGCAGCATGCGCAATTGCTCAGGAAGTTTATAGACTTACAGTACATTGACGACATAATAGGGCCTGCTGCGAGAGATGCGATAAAGAAACTGCGTGATGGAGAAGTATTGTTGCTGGAGAATGTGAGGATGCTCGCGGAAGAGACCCTTACAAAGTCTCCCGAGGAGCATGCAAAGTCAATTTTCGTACGAACGCTTTCTCCACTTGCGGATATTTACATAAATGATGCCTTCTCGGTAGCGCACAGGTCGCACGCATCAGTGGTTGGCTTCCCGATGCTATTGGATGCAGGGATAGGCAGATTAATGGAGAA
>JAYEOC010000092.1:8098-10100 GCA_034722635.1 Methanobacteriota archaeon | reverse complement strand
TTATTAATTCTTATGTGATATATCTTCCCCCGTTCTTTTTCCTCTATCTTGAATATGTTAAGCATTATGGGTTAATAATGTTTTTATTATGACCCTGGAGAAATATGATAGACGCAGCAATCCATGACCACCATTTTCTTTAATATGCCTTAGCCACATAAAAGTATTTATTGAAGTATAAGACGTGCTTATAGGGGATGCCAAATGTCGAACAACGCAATAGCCGTGGAACTCCATGAAGTATCGAAACGATATGGTTACTTGCAAGCGTTGAACTCCGTATCGTTGAACATAGCCACAGGCGATTTTATGGCTTTTTCCGGGCACAACGGCGCGGGAAAGACCACGCTGCTACGGATAATCGCTACACACATATTACCTACTTCTGGATCGGTAAAGATATTCGGTACGGACGCCCACGACAACTGCGAAATAAGACGAGAAATTGGGTTAGTAACGCACGATAGTTTCTTGTATGACGAACTGACAGTCCGGGAGAACTTACTGTTCTATGCGAAACTGTTTGGCGTGAAAGAAGAAGCGTTTCGGGATACTATTGAGTTTTTAGGCATGAACCGCTGGTATAACGTGCAGGTGAAGAACTTATCGCATGGCTTGAGAAAGCGAGCGGACATTGTGCGGGCGTTACTTCATGATCCCGGCTTGATATTACTGGATGAACCGTTCTCCGGGTTGGACATGAACACGTGTGACCTGCTCGCGGACTATCTAAAAAGCCAGCACGGGAAGACGCTGTTAATATCGTCTCATTCGCTGGAATGGACACGGAAGATTTGTGATAACGGTATAGTGCTGGAACGGGGTAATTTAGTGGGTGAGCTAGATTTTTAAAAGAAGTAATGAGCGAAAATGTTGATTTTATAAGGACTGCATACCTGATAGCGGAAAAAGATTTGAGAGCCGAGTTCAGACGCTCGTATGAGATGCTATCTATACTCACGTTCGTGCTGGGCTCCGTACTGATCTGCAGCTTCGCATGGAGCGGTGGTGCGTTAGGCACAAGCCCGGAAGTAGGTGCTGCTACAATCTGGATAATCACATTTTTTGCCAGTATTCTCACGTTTACCACTTCGTTTGCACGCGAAGCGGATAAAGGCACGCTTGGCGGCTTGAAGACACTGCCCTGCTCACCTTTAGCGATTCTCACGGGTAAAATTATTTACGGGACTGTACTGCTGTTTGTCGTGGAATGTGTCTTAATCCCGTTCTCAATCATCTTTTTGAACCTCGACCTGGGCGCAAGATTTCCGGCTCTTTTGCTCGTATGCCTATTAGGTGCAGTGGGGCTCGCGTTTGCCGGCTCTTTTGTATCAGGGCTCGTGATGTTCTCAGAAGGCAAAACATTGCTACTCTCGTTTCTGCTTATTCCTGTTTGTATTCCCGTACTTATGCCCGCGGTATCCGCGACCGAGAAGATAATCCGGGAATCGGGTATCGCAGAAGTATTGCCGGAATTGAAGCTGCTAACCGCATTCCTGTTTATGATTACCGCGGTAATGATCCTTACTTTTAAGTTCGTGCTTGAAGAGTGAACGTACCCTCGGCTTTCGTTTTACTCTTTTTCACTGTATAATAAAGTATAACTTCTACCTATTTAGGACACAGATCACACGGATTTACGCAGATTTACGCAGAAAATCAACTGCCTTACATTTGTTTAACTTCCGGTTTGGTGTCAAAAATAACTAAAAGTCCAACTTCAATACCGGTTGCTTTGAGATACCAAAAAAACCAGAACCAACCGAACACACATGTAGAAGATTCTAATAACCTCCTCCGTCAATTCCGTAGATTTAAAATCCGGATTATCTGCGTGCATCTGCGTCCGATTATCAAATTTTATGCTTCCCTGTACCGTCTCAAAAGATATGCTACCGTCAACAATCCCGCAATTGCAACTATCGCTTCATATCCGGGTGGCGAAGGTGTTTCTGCGGGTACTGACGGTGTAAACGTAGCCGCAGGTATTTCCGATAGCGTT
>JAYEOC010000092.1:0-7998 GCA_034722635.1 Methanobacteriota archaeon | reverse complement strand
CCGTCTCAAAAGATATGCTACCGTCAACAATCCCGCAATTGCAACTATCGCTTCATATCCGGGTGGCGAAGGTGTTTCTGCGGGTACTGACGGTGTAAACGTAGCCGCAGGTATTTCCGATAGCGTTGCCGAAACAGAAGACGTTTCATTTACTTTTATCTCTTTTGTGGCCGTCCAGTTTTCATAGCCGGCCATTGTCAATCGTAACGAATGGTTACCCGTAGAAACATTGGCAATACTTAACGGGCTAACGCCTTTGTAATCGTCGTCAAGGTATATTTCTGCACCCGCAGGTGTAGAGGCTACATCTAAATGCCCCACTGCTTGTGTTAATAACGGAGTTACGGGTATCGGAGATGACACAGGAGTTGGTATCGCCGAAGGTGTAGCATCCGGGATAATTGATTCTCCAAGCGTTAACATGCCTATACTTTTGCGTTGGTCTTTTTCCACGCTGAATATTAGTTTAGTGCCGTCCGGACTCCATCCTAAATCCGAGAAGTAGCCTTTAAATAGTATAACTTCTTCTTCCGGGTATAGTTGCACTTTGTTGCTGCCGTCTGCATCCATTACACTGATAACACGATTACCTGTACCAGAACTACCGGATGTGAATGCTATTTCTGTGCCGTTTGGGCTCCAGGTAGGATTTGTGTAGCTGTAAGCGCTAACATCTGTATAAAGCCGGGTTTTACGGGCTCGTGTTTGTTCTGTGAGCGATTTTGGGTTGTGCAAATACGATTTCACTATCCAGATATCCCAGTTACCGGGTCTATCACGTTGCGAAATAAACAATATTTCCGTACCGTCCGGGCTCCAGTTCGGGTCTTTATCATAGCGATAGTCAATAGAAGTAAGCCGGGGGCGATCTAACTGCCATGTGTTGCCACCGTCAGAATCCATGATTCGGATACTCGGATTTGCAGTTGCATATGATACATAAGCGATTTCCGTGCCATCGGGACTCCACACGGGCTTATAAATGTTCCCGCTGGATGTTAGTTGTGTTTTGTTACTACCATCTGCATCCATCACCCAGACATCATTGCTGTACTCCTGCCCTCCCGCGAGATTACGAACACTATACGCTATCTGCGTACCTGTCGGACTCCAATCAGGATAGTAGCCCCATCTATCGGTTGTAAGCTGTGTTTTGTTGCTACCATCTGCATCCATCACCCAGATATTAGTGCTATATACTGATCTGCCGGTTGGATCGTGGAGACTATAAGCTATCTGCGTGCCATCAGGGCTCCATACTATTCCCGTCACCTTTAGGTCAACATAAGTGGTTAACTGAGTCTTATTTTTGCCATCTGCATCCATCACCCAAACATCTGAGCTCTTCGTGTTGCCCTGGATATAAGCTATCTGCGTGCTATTATGATTCCACAGCGGAGAATAAGCATTCGTGCCGTACCCGGCCATATGCCCGGCAATGTAATCAAACCCTTCGTTCGTTATAGTGGCGGAAGCCAAGCCAAAAGATGACCATACGATACATGCAAGACCCAAAAATACAAATACTCGCTTTAACATTGTTTTGTCCTTTCCCCCTTCTTTTTTAGGCTTTGTGTTCTGTACTATAATAGATATTTGTGGCATACTATTATAAAGTCATTTGAGTGTGCGGCTTTACAATTTAAGTCGCTTTTACGTTTGTCGAGAGATAAAATGGTTTGCAGGAGTGGTTATCTTTATATCCACCCCCCCTCCGTCTTATTATGATAAGATGATAAAAAAATACGAGGTCGTTATCGAGCCCGGGGAGGATGGCTGGTTGGTGGTGACTGTTCCAGCATTACCGGGATGTATCACGCAAGGAAAGAACTTAGAAGAGGCCTTGAAAAATGCAAAAGAAGCAATAGAGGCTTATTTGGAGTCTATTGAGAAGAACAATCAGCCGGTCCCTGAGCCTGATGTCGTTAGCATCCAAGAAGTGGCTGTTAGTGTGTGATTGGAATGCCAAAAATCTCGTTATTACCAGCTCGGAAAGTTGTCCGAGCATTGATCCGGTTGGGTTTTTATGTTGACCATCAGAAAGGGAGCCCTATTGTCTTAAAAGATGAAGCCACGAAGACAAAAACTATTGTTGTCCCAAATCATCCGGAAATTGACAGAAATACATTAAC
Organism: Methanobacteriota archaeon; assembly: GCA_034722635.1. Taxonomy (GTDB): domain Archaea; phylum Halobacteriota; class Syntropharchaeia; order Alkanophagales; family Methanospirareceae; genus QENJ01. The sequence goes on along the minus strand of JAYEOC010000092.1, from coordinate 5,866 downwards.
ATTAATACTTAAACAACCAGAAATTGATCTGGATACTTTATTGGAAGTCTTAATCGTGGTCAAATGAAATCAAAGAAAATAATTGAGATGCCAAATCCTTGCCAAGGCTGCCTCGGAATTCATTCTGATGTTGCACGGCCGGTGCTTAATACGGCGGAAACTGGCCGGACCTGTGAAACTTCAGCAACGGTTTATATATATCCGCAGAAGCCGAAGAAATACATGCACCAACTCCTATACCTGTGTTTGTGGCAGTTTTCGCACTGGATATTGATGAAGTAACATACCTTTTGAATAAGAGGGAATGAAAAGGAGACAGTAACAGTGAAATTGATGATATGGATGGGCTTGCTGGTATTCCTCGCAGGGATGGTGATTCTGGGTGCGTATAGCATGTATCCGCTATTTAACACAGAGGTAGGAGATTATACAGTGCTATTTGGCATAAAACTCAGCATGGCGCTGATGGGTGTCGGTGCTGCTATTTTAATATTAGCAATCTGTTTTGAGCGATATAAAGAATGGAAAAGATTTAAAGCGGAAATAAAGGAGGATGATTTGAGACCATGAGCGTAGTAGTTGTGAATACCGATTTTGTTCCAGGAAAAGAGATAGTAGCGGTTTTAGGCGTTGTAAAAGGGAATGTGATACAGGCGAAACACCTGGGTAAGGATATAGTAGCGGGATTCCGGACGGTTGTCGGTGGTGAGATAAAGGAATACACGGAGATGATGAGTGAGGCACGAGAAATCGCATTGAAGCGGATGACGGATAAGGCGGAAGAGATGGATGCGGATGCTGTCGTAAATCTACGGTTTATTACTTCTATGGTGATGACAGGCGCGGCTGAGATACTGGCTTACGGGACTGCCGTGAAGTTGAGATAACCGCTTAATGTACTCGGACATTAAATACACGGAAGCCCAGCAGAAATAATACGGGGGTACCTCGTAATTTAATCAGCCCGGGGGTAAAAATCCCGCCGGCGCTTGTTCACCCGCGACCTCTCTTTCAGAACTAAAGTTTGAAGGTTGCTGACTGAGACTAGCTGGTTGATTCCACCCCATAAGCTATGCTACTTCTTCTCCTTTACATAAATCATATCCCCTTCTCTCAGCTTGCTGAGGAACGAAATAGTAGAATCCGAGAAATTCGAGAGGGAAAGGACGAGGTTAGCACCATCAAAAGGTTCACCGGTGGGCCCATACGTATCGCTATCCGACAGTCTGATACCCATCAACCCGCGGTTTGCCCTGGACATGTTCGTGACACCTAAAATACCCTCATCTACTTTAGCTTCCGGTAAGTTCTCGGGCATTAGCGTCCCCGCTTCGTCACCACTGCCTTGAAATAGTACCATCGCGCCGGGGACATTGAAATGTACCTTCAAATTCCCGATCGGACGGTGTATCAACCCTGTAAGCTTCTTGAAATACCAGACGGTCTTAGGTGCAACGTCATAAAATAAGTTCACCTCGAACACACCTTCCGCATCTACTCCCACCGTCCTTACCGATCCTCTATCCATAATATCCATTGTCAATGCCGGCATCTGGTCCACGACAATTGCATCGTCACTATCATTCCCTTCCCGTACCTGCTCGATGTCTTGCAGCGCAAAAAACGCTTCCGCTTCCTTTTGCGTCTTCCCGACCACCATCATCCACTTCGGTTCTGTTATAGCATAAATAGTATCGCCCTTCTGTGCGTGATCTATCAATTCACCACCCTGTACTATTTCGGCAAACACATTGTGTGCCGGGTTGGGTAGTCTGCTTTCCTTATATAAAAATACTTTCCCTTTCTCTACCCCGCTATTCCGTGCGGATAGATAATATTTCGACCTGTAATTGAGGCTTTCAACTGGCAAACTAAGCCCTTCTAACGCTTTCGTCGCTATGTAAGAATATGCTATGTCATCCACACTGAAAACGCCTTTACTTACAAGAGAAAAGAAATGTTCGCTCGACATCGGTGCCTCGCGAAACAGTTTTACCCTGGCAAACGTGAATATCTCCTGTTTCTGCTCTATCTCCGTATCCAAATCAGAAGTGCAAAACCCTACTCGCTCCGCCTTTGTCACGATGGGCTGTATCTTCTCTATTTCATCACCCACGGGTAAATCCAACATAATTGTTCTACCCCGCGTTAATCTACCTACCACGGCATCGGCACCCGTGCCATAAGCCGCTTTATGATCTCGTTTGCTTATCATCAGGTATGTCTGACCTGGGTCAAAGCCGCCGAAACCTAAGAAAACATCCCACTTCTTGTAACTCTGCTCACTCTTTTCTACCGTTAAATTCGTTGCTATTGGCCCAATAGCAGTTATATCCTCGGTCTTCCAGGCTATCGTGCCACTACCATTGTGGAACTTATTATAGTCCTTAAGGAATAAAGATAATACTGCACTTTCTACTTCTTCTCGCCCTTCTTCTCTGATTATCTTTAGCCGCACTTCGCCCGGACCTGTTTTTATAGCGAATTCATTTTTTAACTCCAATACCTCTTTCTCGGATACAACAGCGATTAGACAACCCGGCTGATAATCCACGCTAAGTTCCTTTATGATGTCCCCTAACTTTTTACCGCGGACATCTTGATTCTCGCCATCAAATTTAATCTTCATAATAACTTTTTAAAGAGAGGTTGGTTTTAAAACTTTTCCTTTTTATCTCAGGAACATAAAAGTGTTGAGAAAGAGCGGTGGTTATGAATAGTGAGAGAGCCTATGTGACAGCGGAAGTCGAGGGTATTGAGGGATTTAAAAAAGTAACTAATAGCATGGTTGCAAACGGTAGATCAGAGGTTTTTAATGTGATTTTTTGTTCTTTCAACTATACGAGTGCAGGGGCGCAGGCGAAGGAGAAGGATACGTTCTTGTCGCCTCGTATCAAAGGTGGAATTATACGATGGAAGTAAAGCTACTAAAAGTAACAAAAGGCGGGTTGGATTTGGTTGCCGAAGCGGCGAGGATAAGCGGTGTTTCGGAGACGCGAAGTGCCAACGGAATAGCAGAGTTGATCACGTATAACGACTATTCGTCGGCGCTTGAGCATATCTACTTCAGTTTTGATATTGCGGAGATAAGCGTTGCATTGAGCCGAGAGCTGTTAGAGCACAGGATAGCCAGCCATACCGCGCGGAGCACGAGGTACATGGAAGAAAAAGGTTTTGAGTACTATCTGCCACCGGATTTAGAGCGAAGGGAAAACGCTGATGCAGTAAAACTATATCGCGCAGCGATGAAAAGCGCCAACGAGACATACACAAAACTGAGAGCGCTCGGCGTTGCAAGAGAAGAAGCGCGGTATGTCTTACCTATGGCGTTGCATACGCATTATGTAGTGACGATGAATGTTCGCAGCTTGATTAACTTCTTCATGCTCCGGCTCTGTGTGAGGGCAGCGCCTGAAATGAACGCGCTTGCTATGCGTATGTACAAGCTATGCGTGGAAGAGTACCCGGCTGTTTTCGTGAAGATATGGTGTAGAGGCTACACGCTGGGTGTATGCCCTGAGAATGAAGTCCGACCCGAAGAATGCCCGTTCAAAAAGATCTTACCGACAAAACGCGCGATTAAAAATGGGTTTGATGTCAGAGCGCAGGAAATAATAGCTAAAAAACTCGAAAAGGTGACAGAAATTGTTTGAAACAAGGTGTGTCCTCTTTAGGTGATTCAGAACTAATAATTCATCCCGCTTTAACGCAAGAGTTTTTGCTAAATCATTCCCACTATACCATCCATTATAAATTGTATCGCAATTGCCGCCACTATTATCCCCATTACACGGCTTAACACTTCTGACCCTATTTTACCGATTATACGGTATATTCGTTCGGATTGTCCTAACACGAGCTTTGTTGCGATAATAGCGGAAAAGATAGCAAAAAGGACAAAGCCGACACCATAGGATTGTATGATCACCATGACAGCGGTTATAGCACCGGGACCGGCGAGCAATGGTATCCCTAACGGAACTGCGCCCACACTTGGTCCACCACGCACCCCGTATTTGTGCTCACCACGCAAGAGGTCAAAGGCGATGAACAAAAGTAGAATACCGCCTGCGATCATAAAGCTATTCAGAGTTATGCCCAACACATCCAGGACCACCTTTCCCAGGAATGCAAACAGGAGCAGTAGGATTGAAGCAACGGCAACAGCATGATTTAGCTCCCGTTCTCGTTCTTCCTTACTCACATCCTTTGTTAAAGCCATGAATATAGGAATACTGCCCGGCGGGTCCATTACCACAAATAGCATAATAAATACCTGTACTAACGACAACGCAAAATCCATATCCATAATACTTTATGTCCATTTGAGTAAGAAAAACTTTATAGCTAAATTCATTTTTCTTTTAGCACTGGTTTAATCTTTAGAACCGGAGTGTTGTTATAATAAGGAAAAGAGAACGAATGCCGCGAGAAGAGATATGGACTGAGAAATACAGACCCAGGACGCTGGACGAGGTGGTGGGGCAGAGCCACATAATAAGTAATATCAAGTCATACGTTCGCCGTAAGAATTTACCGCATCTTATCTTCTCCGGTCCCGCCGGCGTGGGTAAAACAGCCGCTGCGGTCGCTATGGCACGCGAACTGTTTACGGATACATGGGTCGAGAACTTTACCGAGCTTAACGCGAGTGACGAAAGGGGTATAGAAGTAGTTCGCAACAAGATAAAGAACTTCGCGAGAACCATGCCCATTGGCGATTCCGCATTCAAGATCATCTTCCTTGACGAAGCGGATGCTTTGACAGACGCAGCGCAGTCCGCATTACGACGAACTATGGAGCGGTATTCGGCTACGTGTAGATTTGTACTCAGTTGCAATTACTCTTCCAAGATTATCGACCCTATACAGTCAAGATGTTCGGTGTACCGGTTCAAATCGCTTTCTTATGACGCTTTGAAGTCGCGGATTTTGTATATTGCCGAAAAAGAGGGTTTGCAGTTGTCTGAAGATACGGTCAAAGCGTTGAACTATGTCTCGATGGGCGATATGCGAAGAGCCGTAAACGCACTGCAAAGTGCTGCGGTTCTCGACACCGAAATAAAACCCGAGATGATATACGAGATAACGGCAACGGCAAGACCTGAAGAGATAGAAGCGCTGATAAAAGAAGCGTTAGACGGTGATTTCTTTGTTGCACTGGATAAATTAGAAGCGTTGCTGGATAAAGGAATCTCAGGTGACGAGATATTAGCGCAGATGCACCGGCGTGTGATAAACATGGATATTTCCGCGAGGCAGAAGGTGGAACTGATGGATCGTATAGGTGAGACGGATTACCGGATTACCGAGGGTGCAAACGAGCGAATTCAATTGGATGCGCTTATTGCTTCGCTTTGTCTCGCTTCGGGTGTGGCATAGCGTGGAAAAGCAACGTGAAGGATGAGCTATGAGGAGGGTAAATAAAAAATGAGTTATTGGTTGTGCATAACGAATGAGGCGAATTGGCATGTCGTTAAAGATAAGAATATCTGGGGCGTGGCGGGACGGCATAAGAACACGATTTCAAAGGTGAATGCCGGTGATACCTTTCTGATGTACCTCAAACAAGAAAAAATCGATGATGAGATAAAAGAATCAAGAATTGCCGGTATCTTTGAGGCGGTCTCTACGGTTTACACTGACGACAAGAAGATATTCCAGGTACCAATAGGGATGGGAACTGAAACGTTTCCGTTAAGAATCAAAGTTAAGCCGGTGCAAATATTTAAGAAACCGGTGGTTTTTAAACCGCTTATACCGAAGCTGAAGTTCATAACGAATAAGAATAAGTGGAGCGGGCATCTCATGGGTAAGGCGATGAGAACTATCCCAAAAGATGATTTCGTGTTGATTGGCAGCATGG